>NZ_CP108047.1 GCF_041435115.1 Streptomyces sp. NBC_00289
CCGCAGACGCGACGCGGTGTCGCTACGCGACACTTCCCGCGCTCCGCGCGGGAGGGCGGAACTCCGTTCTGCCTGGCCGTATCGCTCCGCGATACGGCGATCCGGCTGACGCCGGATCAGTCCCGTACCGGCTCGCTCCGCAGTCCAGTACGGGACCTGACGCACCCTCCGGGCGCGCCAGAAAGGCGGCAGTAAGGGGGGAGGGGTTGGTTGTGTCTCTGACCCGCTGACTCTAGGTCGACTCGTCACATCTCCACCCACTTCCGAACAACGGTGTGCGTCACTTCTGCTGGGTAGATAGAGTCTGGGATGTTAGGTAGGTGCCTCTCCAGGTAATTTTGGGTCGGAGCGGTGAGGGACTGGATGGATTCCAGTATCTGAGTTCCTTGAACTGAGCAGCCCTCGATTCGCCTCGTGGAAAGAAGCGGGAGAAGGAGGAAAGAATGTCATCTGTGACGTTGCGTCCGCATCAGGTTGAGGCCGTTGATTCGGTTCTGAGGGTTCTCTCTGAGCCGCCGGGTGGTTGGATGCCGCCGGAGGGGTTGCGGGCGCAGGTAATTGCTGCGACTGGGTCCGGTAAGACGCTGATTGGTGTGGAGTCTGCGAATCGTCTTTCGGCTCGCCGGGTGCTGGTTTTGGTGCCGACGTTGGATCTGCTGGTGCAGATGGCCGGCGCGTGGCGTGGTGGTGGTCGGCGTGGGGCGATGGTTGGGGTGTGTTCTCTGCGTGCTGAGGAGAGTCAGGGTGTGCCGTGTACGACGGATCCCGGCGAGTTGGTGGCGTGGACGGCGGGGCCGGATCTGGTGACGGTGTTTGCGACGTATGCCTCGGTCGGGCAGGGCGTGTTGCAGCGTGCGCATGAGGCTGGTCTGCCGGTGTGGGACTTGGTGGTGGTGGATGAGGCCCATCGGGTGAGTGGTGATGCGGGTCGGCCGTGGGCTGCGGTGCATGATCAGCAGCAGATTCCTGCGGTGCGCCGGCTCTACATGACTGCCACCGCGCGTATCTGGGAGGCCGAGGGGGGCAGCCCTCGTCTGGTGGCGAGTATGGACGAGGACTCGCCCGTCTTCGGGCCGGTGGCGTACAGGCTGCGGTTGTCGGAGGCGATCCGGCTGGGGCTGGTGGCGCCGTATCAGGTGCTGTGTCTCGATATTCGTGATCCGGAGCTCTATGCCGCGCTGACGGGCGGGGACACCGGGTCCGCTGCTGTGAGGGGGGCTCGGCTGGCGGCGGTTCAGGCTGGGTTGATGCGGGCTGCTGTTGAGGAGCGGTTTTGTCGTGTGCTGGCTTTCCATAGTCGGGTGGGTGAGGCGGAGGCGATGGCGGCCGGGGTGCCGGCGGTTGCGGCCCGGCTTGCCGGGGAAGACCCCGACACGTTCCCGCCGGCGGAGCGGGTGTGGGCGGACTGGCTGTACGGCGGGCATGCGCCTGTGCATCGACGTCGGGTGCTCGACGAATTCGCCTCCGATTTCCTCGGAGGGCCGGAATTTGAGGGGCGTGATGTTCAGGCTGCGTTGCGGGTCTTGTCTTCCGTTCGTGTTCTCGGTGAGGGTGTTGATACGGCGCAGTGTGATGCTGTGCTTTTCGCTGATGCGCGGGGGTCGATGATTGACATTGTGCAAATGGTGGGGCGGGCGCTGCGTATGCAGCCGGGGGCGGGGAAACTGGCCACGTTGATCGTGCCGGTGTTCCTCGGTCGTGATGAGGATCCGAATGAAATGCTGACGTCGGATTCCTTGAGCACCCTGGCGAAGATCCTCGGGGCGTTGCGGTCTCATGATGCGGAGGCGATCGAGGCGCTCGCGGACCCTCGGATCCGCAGCGGCCGCCCGGCAGCCGAACAGGACGGGATGCAGGGCGGGTTCGAGAGCGAGGACGGCGGCCAGGAGCGCGGCGAGGGGGGCGTGCGGGTGAGTGGAGCGGCGGCCGGTGTGCTGCGGTTCAGCGAGGAACGTGATCCGTTCGCGCTGGCGCAGTTCGTCCGGCTGCGGATCATCGATCCTGAGGGCGCGTACTGGCGGCGCGGCATCGAGGCGGCGACGCGGTGGTTGCGCGAGACCGGTAGCGGTGAACTGCGGGTGCCGTACGTGTTCACCGCGCCAAAGGAGTGGGGCGCGGTGGGGGGGTATCCGCTCGGGCGGTGGATCGCGGACGTACGGCGCTACTACGCCGCCGGCACCCTGGAAGCCGGGCGCGTCGCCGAGCTGGAGCGGCTGGGGATGGTGTGGTCGGCGTGGGACACCGCGTGGACGGACGGGCTGGCGGTGGCGCAGGACTACGCGGCGGTGCACGGGCACCTGGTGCCGCCCACCAACGCGGTGTGGGGTGGCGACGGCATGGCGATCGGGGTCTGGCTTAAGAATCAGCGTGCAGCCGCCCGGAAGACTCGTGAGAACGCCGAGCGGCGTGCTGCCGGGGAAGTGGGCGTGTCGTGGGCTGGAGAGCTGTCGGAGAGTCGCATGGAGGCGTTGGACGCGATCGATCCGGCCTGGTGCCCGGTGTGGGGGATCGACTGGCAGCGTGGATTCCACCTCACGCTCATGTACCTGCGGTCTGCCGGCACTGTGCCGGTGCGGGCGGGTGAGGTGATCGTGCAGGGCGAGGATCTCGGGGCCTGGACGGTCGCGCAGCGGGTCGGATGGGACAAGCTGGCGCCCACGCAACAGTGGCTGCTGGAGAGTGTCCTGGGGGTGGAGCCCGCGGGCGGGGGTGAGCTGCAGCCGGTGCGTAAGACTCAAGCGGACCGGTGGGCCACCCACCTCGCAGCCGCCCGTCAGTTCCATGCACGCGAGGGCCACCTGCGCGTACCACGCAAGCACGTGGAAGAGGTTACGGGTGAGGACGGTGAAGTCGTTGGACTGCGGCTTGGTGGGTGGCTGGACAACACGCGGCGCAGGGCGGCCAGACTCGCCCCGGAACGTCGGACCGAGCTCGACGAACTCGGAATGCGGTGGTCATGACGGAGAAGGGCATCGGGTCGCAGCTTCAGGTCGTCCTTGCGGGTGGCGTTGCTCCTCACGCGGTTACGGGCGGCAACGCCGTCAGCCGGCTGCGCGCTTCTCGAGGGTGTAGGTGTGGGCGCGCTTGAGCGGGTGCACGTGCGGTCCGTCCCCGGCGACGGAGTGGTGCAGGGCCGCGCGTCGTGTCCGGCGGCGTCAAGGGGTCGTTGCACAGGACAGCGCGCACCGGTCTCATGCCCCCACGGTGTGACCGGTGCGCGAGAGGTTGAGAACTCGGCTTCCGCTGTCCGGTCTCGAGTTTTCAGCTGTAGCCCGGCCCCGACCGCGCTCTGGACGGGACCGGGCTACTTGCTGCGCTGGCGGCGTCCGAAGAGCGCGGCGCGCAGGGTCGGGTACTGGCGGATGTCGCTGCGGCAGGTGGGACAGTGCCGGCCATCCTCCGGCGAGTCGAACACGGCATCGTCCTGCCCGTCCTGGCCGGTGACCGGCAGCCCGCACCGCTCACAGGGCGGGACCGGAGCGGGAACAGGATCCGGGGCGGTTTCGTCGGGCCACGGGTCCAGGTCCGGTGTCGGGTCCGGTGTCGGGGGCCAGGCCGACGTGCGTGGCGCATGCTCTTGCCGGCTGGCTTCTTCGGCTTCCTTGTGACGCAGGCGCCGTTGCTCATCGCGGGCGTGCCAGGCGGAGTGGTCGGCTGGGTTGGCGAGAGCGGCGGGGAGGATTTCCCACTGCCCGTGGCCGCACCGCCACCACACCACACCGCGTGGGCCGTCAGCCTGCAGGCGGTCCAGGGTGGTGAACAGCAGCGGGATGGCGTCGGTGTAGTCGTAGAAGCCGTCCTTGTCCTGCGCGCCGTATCCGCGGTCCGGGTGGTAGTCGCCGGACCAGGCGGTGCGGGTCAGTTCCATGACGGTGTTCATGCGGTTCTTCAACGCTTGCGGGCCGGTCCGGGTGCCGGGGTTGAAGACGATGAGGACCGGCGGATGACCATCCCGGCCCGACGGCCGGTACAGGGCGCGCCAGGCCGGCATGTCCTTACCGACCGAGTTTTTGATCTTCGCCCGGAAGTAGCGGAGGTACTTTTCGAACTTCGCCGCCAGGATCGCGGCGGACTCGGTGCAGTTGTCGACTTCCACGAACAGGACCGGCAACTCCTCCGGCGCCTGCAGGACCGCGTCCGCACGCACCCCGGCCCGGCCGGCCTTGCTGCCGGGCAGGCTGAGGGGGACTTCGGTCGACCAGGAACCGATCCAGCCCAGCCCCTGCATCTGCGGCACCCCATCCGCTGGGTTTGGCGGCGGCACGTCGCCGCGGGCCGGTGATTGGTCCGGCACTCCGGGCGTCTGGCGGGGCACGGGGCGCGTGGCCGCGGCGGGCGTGCGGGTGATCGCGATGACTGTCTCGTTCACCGCCATCGCGTGCGCGGCACCCGAGCGGGCCGCGCCCCGGGCTGTGCCGCCCATCTCCCCCGCCGCCCGGCCCAGTACCTCGGCAGCGGCGTCCAAACCCAGCGGGGTCAGGTTCCAGATCTTGTTGCCGTCACGCGCGCTGCCCTCAGAGACCACCAGGCCGTGCCGCGCCAGGTCCAACGCCGCGTTGCGGAAGGCCTTGTTGTCCTTGTGTCCGGGCGCCATCAGCCGGTGCATCTGATCCGCCGTCGCCACCTTCAGCACCCCCAGCGCCGCCAGGACGTGCGCGCGCACCGCGCTCGTCGACCCGTACGGATACGTCTTCGACCCACCCACCCCAACCCCTCACCCTCAGCCCCTGAACCCCGCACTCACAACACCGACCCGGCAGCCCCCAACGCCTCACCCAGGGGCGCTGAGCTGCGCAAACCGTGAGCACGCTACTCCACGGCCCGGCAGGGGACTTGGTCGGGGGAACGGTAGGGGAGCCGGTAACTTCCCGCCTCTGTCCACCACCGTGCGCGGCATCCGCACCCGGGCACGGCGCACTCCGCACACAGACACCACGGAGACTGCGCAACCGGAACACCGATGCGCAGCCCGAGCAGCTCCCTCCCCCTCACGACCGCGGCCCCTCCTTGGGCAGCAGCACATCCGGGACCAGCAGATGACTGCCGGCCGTGGCGCCAGACCCATCCGCACCCCCGGCGCGATCACCAGGTGCTTCTGTTCCGTGGTCGTCATCCGGTACTGCGCCAGCACTGCCAGCGCCAGCCGGTCCCCCACCCGCGTCCACGTCGGTGATCACGGCCGGCTCCCGCCTCGTACGGTGCGGTGCCGTCCTGCCCGGCGTCGCGCGTACGACGAAGCGCAGCAGGCGGCCCCCACCGGAAGGCCCACCGTGAAGGCCCCACCACGGTCACGGTGCGACAACACCGCCCCCGTCCAGTCCGACAACCCCGCCGACATCCCCTCCGACAGCCGCCCCTGCGCTCGCGGGCTCGGTCCACAGCCACGCAGGTCACCGTGCCATTCCGGTCGTGGTGGGCAGCCCGACATCCCCTCTATGCCCCCGGACCACGCCCCTCAGCAGGAAGAAAGAGAAAGGGTGGGGGTGGGAGACAGCTTGGCCGGGCGGCGGGCGAGGGGATCGGGCGCCCCGGGGGGTGGTCCTCGCGCGACGGCGGGGCCGCGCTCACCTTCCGGGCAGACGAGCCGCCCGGAAGGTGAGCCGGGCAGCAGTGGGCCAGTGCGGGCCCGTCCCGTACGCGACGGGCCCCGAGGGGTATCAGCCATGACATCCCCGGGGCCCAGTTCGCGGGGGCGCTTCGGTCCAACGACGCCGATGCCCTCGCCGTCACGCGGGGTGCGGCGGGATTGTCAGTCTTTCTCGGAGTGCAGGCAGTACGTGCATCTGGACGCTGAGTCGACCAGGCCCATGCACCGCCGGCAGGTGCCGCGCTCCCGGAACGGCCCGCGGAAGAAGGGGAGTGGGGCGGGGGCTGGTGTGTGGGAGGGTTTCTGGCATGCGTAATGAGCTTCCGCTGACGGTGATTGGGAATCTTGTGGATGATCCGGAGTTGCGGTTCACGTCTGCGGGGGTGCCGGTGGCGCGGTTCACGGTGGCGTCGACTCCGCGGGTGTTCGACCGGGATTCGAACGCGTGGCGTGATGGTGAGCCGACGTTCATGGACTGCAGTGCGTGGCGGCAGCTGGCGGAGAATCTGGCGGGGTCGGTGTCGAAGGGGTCGCGGGTGGTGGTGGCGGGGCGGTTGCGGACCGACCGGTGGGAGACCCCGGAAGGAGAGAAGCGTTCGCGGATGGTGCTGGATGTCGATGATGTGGGGGCGTCGATGACGTTCGCGACGGTCACGATCACCCGGACCACGCGCCCTGTTCCGTCCCGTGAGACGGCTCCGGATGATCCGTGGGCCACGGCGAGTCCTGTCCGGCCGGCTGAGGCCGTTGGCGGCGCGGAGGCTCTGGCTGGGGAGCCTCCGTTCTGATGGCGGCGGGGCCGGCCGGGGATCGGGCGGCACCAGGACGTGCGCTGGAGCCGGTGCTGCAGCGCGGTCGCGGCCGGCAGCTGCGCGGCCCCGGCTCCACGTCGGGCTCTACAACAACGACGCGGTCAAGCTGGACGCCGTGTACCTCTACGCCTCGGGTGCGATCGGATGGACGAGACGTTCGAGGAAGTCCCGGGTGCTCTCGCGTGCGGTGGCGACGGATGTCGCGGAGCGGGCGGTTGCGGCATCCGCGCGCCCCGTCGCTATGGTCGCGTCCGCCCCCGCGGCGTGCCACCACTCGGTCGGACCCGGTCTCGCCATCCGCTGTTCAGCGAAGTCCCAGGCCAACGACCTGGTCCTACTCGGGTTCGGGCGTGGTGGCGATGAGGATCTGAGCGGCCTGGGTGATGTTGTCGGCGTGGACCGCGCGGGCCATCGCTTCGCGGGCGGCGTCGGCGGTGGTGTCCGGGGGAACCACCAGCAGGGCGAAGTGGTCGTTGTGGCCGCGGGTGATGAGGACGGTGTCGTCGCCGACCGGGTCGGAGTCGAGGTGCACTACCTGGTCGTCGATGACCAGGCGGGTCGGGAGGCCGTTCCAGGCGGATGCGTCCACGCTGACCCGGGTGATCGGCCCGAGATGCCCGGTCAACACGCTGATCAGCGCGGGCAGTTCGGTCTCGATGTTGCGCGTGCGGGGCCACCACGCGCCGTCCAGGAGGCCCTCCCGGGACCGCGTGGTCTCCAGCCGCAGCAGGGCCGTACCCGGTTTGACCGCCTGGTGGATCGCATCCGGCAGGAGCAGTGGGGGCGTGTGAGGGATGTCGGAGTCAGCCATGTGAGTCCGCCCGTCTTCGGGGTGCGGCCGTACGCCGTCGCAGTTCGGCGCCGACGCCGTTGCCCGTTGCCCGTTGCCCGTTGCCCGTTGCCCGTTGCCCGTTGCCCGTTGCCCGTTGCCCGTTCGGAGACGTGCACGAGCCCGCCGTCGTTTCACGATACTCCCGCCGCCCGCCGGAAAATACCTGGTCACGCCGGTCATGGCCCGCCGAGCAGGCGTACAGTGAAACCACCGGGAGTACTTCGCACACCGGCTTTCACGCGGGTGTCATTTCCGGCGATCACGAAAAACCGGGCTGTCGACGGGCAGCCCGGGGGCAGGTCCGCATCATGACCACGACCTTCGACCGGACCGCGCCCCGTGACCTCGCCGCAGAGCTTCCGGCACGCTTGTCCCTCACTCCGAAGACCACGCTCGCTGGCCAGCTGGACGGGGCCTGGTGGCCCTACTCCCGCGACCTCGAAGCCGAGCTCCCACCGCTCGCCGCAGCCCTGCAGGAGCCCTGGGGGCGCATCACCCGCGTCACCGTGAACCCCACCCGCTGGCCTGTCGTCCCGCACACGGTTGCTGTGGACGGGCGCACGCTGCACGTGGGCTGGTTCACCGAACAGGACCCCGACAAGCTCATCCTGCTCTCCTACACCGTCGGCCGCTGGGACCTTCTCGTCATCCCGCCCGAGACTGCACCCACCGCCGCGGCCCGCCTGATGGCCGCCGCCGCGATCCCGGGCAGCGTCCTCACCGCGGGCGTCCTGATGACCAACGAAGCCGTCATCGGGCGCGGCATCCGTGATGCCGTGCGCCGGGAAGCCACCTGGGAGGGCGAGGGCGGGGCCTGCATGTCCCCCTTCGGGTACCCGATGAGGCGAAGCGCCCTGCCGCAGCCCGGAAACGGCTGGAGGTGAGCTCCATGGAGACCCTCGTCATCATCGCGGTGATGGTCCTCGCGACCGGCATCGGAACGCGCCTGATCCACCTGCTCAACGCCCAGCACGACGCACGGATCGCGGCCTACCACTTCAGCGACCCCCTGCCGAGACCTCCCCGCCTGCCAGACGACCGGTGAGGTACGGGCCTTCCTCCGACCGGGGGCAGCGGGTAAAGGCGCCACGGTTCCGCTACCGCCAGCTTCTCGCCCACCCCGAAGGGAACACGCCCACGTGAAGTACATCGAGACCCACACACTGGCCTCGCTCGGGCACGCCGAGGTACGGATCATCGCGCACACGCCCGAAGCCGCCCGAGCGGTCGCGGAGGCGCTTCGCCACTGCTTCGCCGGAGCGGAACAGCGCAGCTATCCCGGCCTCGACGGCGACACCCGCCTCCACCTCACCGTGGACACGGCAACTCCCGCCGGCCCCGCCCGCTCCTGGCTGGCCGCCAGCCGGAGCCCCGTCGGCACCAGCGCCCACTCCGACGAGACGTGAGCGCCGCCGCGGGCCCCGGAACCTACCCCCGCACACAGGCAGGCAGCCGCGGTTTGTTCTGGAGAACCAGAACAAACCGGTTTACCCAGTGCTACCGACCATCCGCGCCACACCCACCTGATACGGCAGCTGTAGATAGTCCTGCTTGTGCTCATCGTGATGGTCAGCGCCGTGATGGGGGTGGGTGCGGGCATGTGGACGGCCGCCCCGATCATGACCTGGTGTGACCCAAGATCAAAAGGAGACGGCCGCTTCGGCCACGGTAGACGACACAGGCCACGAGAGGGCGTTCGGGGCCTTGCTGGCCTCGTTGTCCGACTGCTTCGCCCGCTCCGAGACCCGGGAGACGTTCGCGCGGATGACCCGGGGCATGCTGATGGAGCTCGAGGACGTCAACTGCTGGAGCCTGGCCGAAGCGATCGGCGAGCGGGGCCCGCACCGCCTGCACCATCTGCTCTCCCGCGCGGTTTAGAACGAAGTCATCCCGGGCCCTGGCGGGCCCGCCCCGCGGCCGGGAAAATCCGGGGTGGTGCCCGTCCGGATGACGTCGATGGAGCTTGGTGCCGAGTTGTGAGCCCGAAACGAAGTCGGACGCGGGGGCCGAGCGCAGGAGTCCAGTGATGTTGCCACGAGCACGCAAGAGAGCTTCTTCGAATCCTGTGGCCCCGGAAGGGCGGGCACCGTCACGCGAGCGGACGGGAAGGCAGGGGCGGGTATGGACGTGTTCGAAGAGCGGTGCGCCGGGGCCGACCTGGGCAAGGTGGACTGCAAGGTGTGCATCCGCGTGCCGGGGACGGGCAAGCGGGCCCGCCGTGAGGTACGCACGTTCTCCACGATGAGTGACGGCCTGCTGGAACTGCGGGACTGGCTGCTGGAGAACAAGATCGCCAGGGTGGGCATGGAGGCCACGGCGTCGTACTGGAAACCGCTGTACTACCTGCTGGAGGCCACCGAGGGCATCGAACCGTGGCTGCTCAATGCCCAGCACATCAAGACCGTGCCGGGCCGTAAGACCGACGTGAAGGACTGCCAGTGGATCTGCCGCCTGGTCGAGCACGGCCTGGTCCGGCCCAGCTTCGTGCCCCCGCGCGACATCCGGCAGCTGCGGGACCTGACCCGGTACCGCACCGAGACCGTCCGCGACCGGGCGAGGGACGTGAACCGGCTCGCGATGTTCCTTGAGGACGCCGGGATCAAGCTCAGCTCGGTGGTGTCCGACATCACCGGCCGCTCCGCCCGCGCGATGCTGGACGCCCTGGTCGCCGGGGAGCGCGACCCGCAGGTACTCGCGGCGCTGGCGCTGGGCCGGATGCGGGGCAAGGTCCCGCTGCTGACCCACGCGCTGGCCAACAGTTTTACCGGCCACCACGCGTTCATGGCCGCGGCGATGCTCCGGGCGATCGACGAGGCCGACGCCCGGATCACGCAGCTGAGCCAGGAGATCAACCGCCAGTTGCAGCCGCTTCAACAGCAGGTCGAACTGCTCATCACGATCCCCGGGGTCAGTCTGACCATCGCCCAGGTGATCATTGCCGAGACCGGGGTGGACATGGGCCGGTTCGCCACCGCCGGCCACCTCGCCTCCTGGGCGGGGATCTGCCCGGGTAACAACGAGTCCGCCGGGAAGCGGCTGTCCGGCCGGACCCGCCACGGCGACACCTGGCTCAAGACCGCTCTGTACATGGCGGGCTCCAGTGCCGCGCGCGCGAAGGGAACCTACCTCGGCGCGCAGTTCAGAAGGCTTGTGCCACACCGCGGCGTGAAACGGGCGACCGTCGCGGTCGGACATTCCATCCTGGTCGCCGCCTGGCACATCCTGCACGACCTCGTCCCCTACCAGGACCTCGGCGCCGACCACTTCACCAACCGGCTCAGCAAGGAACGCCAGACCCGCCGCCTGCTCGCCCAACTCACAGCCCTCGGCCTCGACGTCACCGTCACGCCCCAAGAGGCCGCTTGAACTGCACCAACGCGAACCGTGTGCACGTCATTTTCAAGAGAGCTGTTCGGCAACGAAGTCCACTATCCCGGTCGGCACCTCAGCCGGCGCAGTCACAAATGTCCCGAGCATCCGCACGGTGCCCCACTGCACCGCCCAGCCAAGGCGATTGTGCGGACGGCGCTTCGTCCCGGCCACCTCCAGTGCCACGCTGTCCAGCCGGAAGAACTCCTCCAGTTCCTGGGCGGACGGCTCCTCAGCGAACCGGCCGTACCGGGCGACCTGATCATCGGACAGATACTCAACAGACACAGCCCGTCACGCTAGGCACCCGCCGCGCCCAGTCCAGCAACAACGAGCCAGCTTCTCTAGCGTTCAATCCTGGAGGAATACCGGCGAGACCCCGCCTTCGGACGCCGAACCCGTACCTCGGTGCCGTCCAGGCGCGGCTCAACCCCCTTCGCGGTGGCGTAGGCGAAGACATCGGCCAGCGTGTGCAGGCGCAGTCCCGCCTCGCCGGGGACCGCGAAGCCCCGCGCCGCCAGGAGCGGACGGATCTCATGGACGGCCCGCGTGACCGTGGAGCGGTCCACTCCGTAGAAGACGGCGAGGACGGCGTGCGGAAGCTGGAACCGCAGGATCACCAGGGCCGCGATCACCCGGTCGGTGAAGACCAGTTGATGGCTGGGCCCGCCGCCCTCTGCCCGCAGACGCTCATGGCCTCGGCGTTCGCCCAGCCGGGACTCCTCCCGCGCCATCCACGGGCCGGCCAACTCGGCTATGAGCGCCCCGAGTCGACGCCTCGAGATGCCGGTGCAGATACGATGCGAGAGAGCCGTACGGGCCAAGGATCGCTTCACAACCATCCAACCCGTACGGCTCTCCTCACGTTCCAGACCAGCCGAAACCGCTGTCGTACACAACGCCCTAAGGAAGATCACCAGTCGGCGCCAGTCCGATGCTCCAAGACGGAACTGTGTGCGGGCGGCTTTGAAGGATGCCGTCACAGCTCCGCGGGCGTATTGTCCGTTTATGGGTGACGTGTGTTGTGAGTGGTGCGGGGCACTGTTCCCCGGGCCAGCGGCGCGTGGCCGCCGGTACTGCCGGCCGGCGCACCGGCAGGCGGCCTGGCGTGCACGGCGCCGCTGGCAGGAGGCGGCCTCGGCACGGGAAGAGGTGGTTGTGGCCGGTGAAGACCTGGTCTTCCAGGTACTGGCCGTTGTCCGGCAGGCCCAGCCGGCCTCGCCGAGGGTGCTGCCTGCGGGATGGCACTGCGCCACGGTGGTCCGTGTGCCGGACCTGGCCAGCCGGATGATCAGGGCAGCAGTGTGGGCAGATCGGCAGACCGGAGCCAGTTGGGCACAGATTGGCACGAGCCTGGGCATCAGTGCCGAGGCGGCTCGGGGCCGCTTCGGCCGCACACGTACAGCTACCGTGCCTGCTGGCAAGGCCGGGTGAGATCCGTGCAGCAGCCTGGTAATCCTGGAATCGAGTCCGGTCCCGGGCGTCTGGATGCCCTGATGACTGATGTGGTGCGCGATACCAGCGCATCGATCGGCCTGCTGTATCTGCTGCCGCCCGGCGAGCGGGTGCTGGGGCTGGCGCTGGTGTCCGGCGCCTCACCGCGGCTGGCCGCGCCCTGGGCCCGCGTCCTGATGGACACTTCGACGCCGGTCAGCGACGCCGTGCGGCAGCGGCGTCTGGTGTGGCTGGCTAGCCGGGAGGAGGTGGCCAGCCGATACCCACAGCTGGGCTTCGTGCTGCCGTACGACTTCATGCTTGCCGCCGCCCCGCTGGCCAATGGCGGCCCCTCTGCATGGGGCGGGATCGCACTGCTGTGGCCGCTCTGGCACCCTCCGCAGCTCAGCCCGCATGAACACAACACGGTCACCAGATTCAGCCGGCACGCGGCAGACCTCCTTCAGCAGGCTGCCGGCGACGGCCGTCCGCTGCTGCCGCCCGCAGAGCCACGGCTGCTGCCGGCACCCCTGCACGAGGCCGATCCCGCCCAGGCCATGGACGCGCTCCGTTTCACCGAGCGCCTTCCGGTCGGCTGCTGCGCCCTCGCCCTGGACGGCCGGCTCACCTACATCAACCCCGCCGGTGCCGAACTCATGGGCGCCGGCGCCACCTCCCTCGTGGGCAGCCGCCCCTGGGAGGTACTGCTGTGGCTGCACGCCCCCGTCTTCGAAGAGTGCTACCGGTCGGCAGTGATCTCCCGCCAGCCGACCTCATTCACCGCTGTGCGCCCCCCGGACACACCGCTGCTCTTCCAGCTATACCCCGGCGACAGCGGCATCAGCGTCCACATCACCCCCGCCGCGCAGCAGGAAATCCCACCCCGCAAGAATGCACCATCGCGAGAAACGGTCAGTGCGGTGGCGCTTTATCACCTGACGCACCTGGCCGCCGCGCTCGCCGAGGCCGTAGACGTCCACAGTGTGGCCGATCTCGTCGCCGACCAAATCGTGCCCGCCTTCGGCCCACAGGGCCTGGTCCTCATGACCGCAGAGGAAGGCCGGCTGCACATCATCGGGCACCGCGGCTACAGCGCCGAGTTCGTCAGCCGCTTCGACGGAATGCCCCTGGCCGCCCCCACTCCGACCGCGCATGCCCTGGCCACCAACACCCCGGCCTTCTTCCCTACCTTCGCCGACTTCCAGCGCGCCTACCCCGGCGCGCCACGCTATGAGGGCAGAGGCGCCTGGGCCTTCCTGCCCCTGACCGCCTCCGGCCGCCGCATCGGCTCTCTCGCCCTCTCCTACAACCAGCCCCAGCCCTTCCCCCCTGCCGAACGCGCCATCCTCACCTCCCTGGCCGGGCTCCTCGCCCAGGCCCTGGACCGCGCCCGCCTCTACGACGCCACCCACACCCTCGCCCACGCCCTCCAGACCGGCCTGCTGCCCCCGGTACTGCCCCGCATTCCTGGCCTGGACGCCGCCGCCCGCTATCTGCCCGCCGGGCACGGCACGGACATCGGCGGCGACTTCTACGACCTCATCCACACAACCCCCACCGCTACGGCAGTGATCGGCGACGTCCAGGGCCACAACCCCACCGCAGCCGCCCTCATGGGACAGGTCCGCACCGCCGTCCACGCCCACGCCACCACCGGCACCGCCCCCGGCGACCTCCTCGCCCGCACCAACCGCCTTCTCACCGACCTCGACCCCGGCCTGTTCACCAGCTGCCTGATCGCCCAGCTCGACCCCACCCACCACCGCGCAACCCTCGCCACCGCCGGACACCCCCCACCCCTGCTCCGCCACCCCGACGGACGAACCGAAATCCTCCGCCTGCCCCCCGGCCTTCTGCTCGGCATCGAACCTGAAGCCGACTACCCCACCACCAAGATCGACCTCCCGCCCGGCGCCGTACTCGCCCTGTACACCGACGGACTCGTGGAAGCCCCCGGCACCGACATCGACGACACCACCCACGCCCTCGCCCAGCACCTCGCCCAGGCTCAGACCCAGGACCTGGACGACCTCGCCGACACCCTCATCCGCCACGCCGAACACTCCGCCCCCCGCCACGACGACATCGCCCTCCTCCTCATCCGCCCCTCGCCAGACCCGAGGCCCCTCACTCAACTTGACAGCGCCCGGCTGTTCACCGGCTTGCCCGCGCCCGAGCCTCCGATGTCATTCGCTGAAGTCCAGGCGCTGCTCACCTGACGACTGGACGGCGAGCGGCTCCGTCCGTCCCTGCCACTACCTCCACCGATGCGCTGCGGCGCCTATTACGTCGTAATAGGCGCCGCAGCGCATCGCTTCCCTAGTCCGCGTCACCGTGTCCCTGCACAGCCTGCAAGTGCGGATGTCAGCTGTCGTGGCTCGGGGAGGACTCGGCTTGCTGGTACAGGACCTTTTCGAATGCCGCCGGGTTCCGGTCCTTAGCCAGCCGATTGAGCATCTGAAGCATCTCGAAGAAGGCCGGCTCCTCCATCTTCCGCGTCAAGTGCATGGCGATGAAGTACGGGTCGTCGTACGGCAGGGTGCGCGGCTGCTGTGGGGGCTCTGCTTGGTCCTCGAACTTAGAGACTCCAGTGTGGGAGCGCGGTTCGGGCACTGGTTTCCCGGTGCCGCTCTCGTTGTCCCACTCCCCCGCCCTGGTGTCGTCCGTCTTGTTTGCTGCCGTGCTGTCGGGCACCGCAGCTTTGGGTTGCCTCCCGGGCTTACGGTTCGGCTTCTCGGCTTCCTTCCTGGCGCGCTCGGCCTTCAGTTCTTCCAAGGCCGCCGCCTGCTGGTCGGCCTGCTTCCCTCCGACGGCGCGCAGCAGGTCGATGGGCTCCTGGCCGATGCGAGCCTGAAGTTCTTCGGTGAGGTTGAGCAGCGCCAGGCGTTGTGAGACCCATCCCTGGGAACGGTGGAGGCGTTTGGCCAGGGCCACCTGGCTGCCGTGGATGGCGAGGAGGCGTTGCAGTGCGCGGGCTTCATCGAGTTCGTCGAGGTCCTGGCGGTGGATGTTGGCGACGAGGGCGGATTCGAGGAGTTCCTCGGAGGTGGTGCCCTGGTCGTCACTCACCATGATCTTGAGGGTGGCGAGGCCGGCTTCGCGGGCGGCGGCGAGGCGGCTGCTGCCGTCGATGACGACGTGGCTGGTGTCGGGTTCGAGGTCTGCTTCACGCTCGGGGTTGGCCTTGATGTAGGCGTCGCGGTTCATGACCGTGATCGCCTGTTTCTGCCCGTGCGTCTTCAGGCTGCCCGCGAGGTCGGTGAGATCTCCCAGGGTGGACCGGGGGTTGTCGGGGTTGAGACTGATGCGGCCAGTGGGCAGCTCGGTGGGCGGTGCTACGGCGTCGGTAGGGACTCCGGTCGCGGCGGCGACGGCCTGCCGGCGGGCGCTGACGGGGCGCACCGTGCCGCCGAATCGGCCGGCGCCCAGCTGATCGGCCTTGCTCATGCGATCTCCCGTGCCAGTGCGCGCATGCCGATCGCCTGCTGCGATTTGGGCGCGTACGACAGCAGAGGCTGCTTCATCCGTACTGCTTCCTTCTGCTCCTTGAGATCACCGATAAGACCGACGACCCGTGGATCCTTTATGTCCACCCATCCCTGAAGGGAGGAGGTGGCAATGAAGCCGCGGCGGGAGTCGTAGAGATTGACGACGATGCCGAGGTAGTCGATGTCGACCTGAAGGTCGTTGCGCAGGTCCTCGATCTGCGTGGTGAGCAGTTCGTAGGCGTCGGCGGAGCTGTCCTCGGCCTGCACGACGATCAGCGCTCCGGACTGGCCGAGCTTTTCGCCGTCGCGGCGGCGGCCATAGTAGGCGGCGGCGTCCATGCTCAGCCCCAGGCTGGGCGGGCAGTCGACGACGATCACGTCGTAGTCGGCTTCGAGGGGAGCGAGGGCCCGCTCCAGGGCGGCTTCTCGGGCGCGCACGGCCGAGAGGCGTACGTCGAGGAGGAAGGCATCGTTGCATGCGGGCAGCAGGTGGAGCCGGCCGTCGAAAGTGTCGTCCGCGATGGAGACGATGAGGTCGCGTAGGTCGCCTTTGGGGTCACCCGCCATATGGGTGGTCAGGCTGTCACCGTTCATCGGCAGGGGAGTGGCACCGAGTTGATTGGTGAGGTGGCACTGCGGGTCGAAGTCGACGAGGAGGACCCGCAGTCCGAGGCCGGGCAGGTTCTCGATGTCGAGCGGGTCGCTGGCCGGCTCGCTGTCGGCCTGGGTTTCGCTGGAGCGCAGGGCTTTGGCGAGTGCCTTGGCCACTCGGACCGCTTGGAGTGAGTTGGGGTCTTCGGCGAGTGCTTCACCCAGGCCTGCGGTGATGGCGGTCTTGCCGACGCCGCCCTTCTGGTTGCAGACGATGATGCGGCGGGTGATCTCAGGCCGCTCAACATCCGGTGCCGGGTTCGAGTCGAGCCAGAGCTGGACGGACTGGGCCAGACCCTGGATCAGGGAGACGCGCCGGTCGGTGGTGATCTGACGGAACTCCTCCCACTGGCCCGGGGGGAGGAAGGTCGAGAAGGAGTCGGCGCCGGCGGTGTCGACGGTGGCCGGCGTGGATGCCAGGCCGCACCAGTCGTTGATGCCCTGTTCGACGGCCGCCTGAATCTCAATGCCGTGCTGGGCGGCTCTGATTTTGAGGTTCTGCCGGAGCCATCCCGGCAGTTTGGAGACGACCTTCTCGCGGTCGCTGGAGGTGGCTGGAGAGCTCATGAAGGACACCTTACTAACGCGCATGATCTTTTGCAGCATCGACACGTTAGCTAGACGTAGTTGATGAGCCCCCGAGACCAAGCCACCTGTCCTGCGGCGCTATTACGCGTAATTGCGCCGCAGGACGCAGCCCACCCTGAGATGCCTATTACGCCGTAATAGCCTCGAGGAGCAGTCCCGCTGGGGCGACACTCCGGTTGTGATCTTGTCCCGTCTCACTCATCGAGTCGTTGCTCAACGAACCGGGTCATCCGGGCTTCTGTCTCAGCGAACCCGGTCGCCGGCTGAGCGGGGCTGGGGCTGGATGGCTTTCCTGATCGTCTTGCGGTCCACTCCCAACGACGCGGCCAGCTCGCTCTCGGAGCGGCCCGCATACCAGTGGACGTAGATCTCGGTCACATCGACCACGTTGAACGTTCTCCTTGCCATCGTGCGCTTCCCTCGACCTCGAACCACTGATCGAGGAAGCGTCCGCCTTGTCGACGGCCAGGACTATGACCTCCGCCACCCGTCGTCCCCATGGGGAATTACGGGCTCTGTCGCTGATCTTGTTTGCGCCGTGAGGCGCTGTTGGTTCGAGTGGAGGTGAAAGACCGTGCGCCACGAGGTGCTGTGATCCGCGTGCGGGTGTGAGACCCGCACCGTCGTTCCGTCGCAGCGGGACGACAGAAGCAGGGGGTAGCTGGGCCCGGCGAGTCGGCCGGGTCTGGTGGAGAGCAGCCCCGACAACGACGGGACGCACTGGAACTACCGGACGGTGCGGGTCCGGCAAGCGAGACGGGAAGGTGGACGCGAGGAACCAGCGGTGTAAAGCCCCTCAAGACCTCCGCCAGCTCAAACCCGGTGGATCTGGGCTGGATCGCGGTGCGCACTGCCCGTATGGGCAGGAACTCCTGGATCGGATTGATCTTGCCGGTCGGGAGGCCACGGAGAAGGGCTGCGGCGTAACCGTGGCGATGCCGCAGGGGCAAAGCTGGCCGCCTCACCCGACGAGCGGATCACAGTGAACGTGGGAACCACCTCGGAGCTTTCGTCTCAGCGCTCTCTCCAGGTGCGATGGGGCGGGAAGGCGCGACGTCCGCCGACGGCCCGGGGTGGGGCGGAGGGCTGGTAGTAGTCCGGGGGCGGGAAAGCCGTCCACATGGCGAAGCAGCCCAGCGGATTCAGGTAGTTGAGGAACTGTAATGGACGGAGACGCTGGTGAATACCGGTGATCTGTGGCCCGACCCCGATGGGGCCTGGCTGCGGGTACGACGGATGCAGACCAAGCTGCACCGATGGGCGGTCGGTGATCCCGACCGCAGGTTCGATGATCTCTACAACCTTGTCCATCACCCCGATTTCCTCACTGTCGCGTGGGAGAGGGTGAGGGGCAACAAGGGCGCGCGCACCGCCGGCGTGGACCGGGTCATCCCGGCCTTCATCGCCGCCGACGCCGACATCGTGGCCTTCCTGAAGAACACGCGGGAGCAGTTGAAGGCCCGCACGTTCACCCCTCTGCCGGTGCGGGAGCGCATGATCCCCAAGCCGGGCAGCGGGGGAAAGCTCAGGAGGCTGGGGATTCCGACGGACACGGCATAGTGCCGCGTCGTCCAGGCAGTCTTTGGGTTCCTTGACGGTGACCCACCCGTTCCATGCGCTGGCGGGCCGGCAGCTGGACAGGCGTTGTCAAGTTGTCCGTGGTCTGGGTGGTTGAGGGTGTGTCAGGGTGGGGTGGGGCCGGTGATGATGCCGTGTTCAGACGGTGGTGGGCATGCTGGCGGTGCCGGTGATCTGGTTCCAGAGGGTGAAGCGGTGCTGCATCTCGGCGCGGTAGCTGGGTGCGGTCATCCGGTGGCGGCGAGGCCGGAAGTGGGGCCGAGATCTGGCTGAACACGGACAGGAACTGTTGGGTTCTGCCGGCGGAGCGGAAGCCCTTCATCGCGCGTTCGCGTTGCCTCGTTGGCTGATGGCTGTTCTCGGCCCGGTTGTTCAGGCCCTTGTGGGACCGGTGCTCAACCGAGCGCATCAGCGTCCGGCGGGCAGTACCGTAGCTCTTCAGCTTGTCGGTCACCAGAACCCGGGGCACCCGCTGTTGCTTCTTCATCAGCTTGGCCATGAAGCGCCTGGCGGCCTTCGCGTTCCGCCTCGACTGCAGCAGGATGTCGAGCACGTTGCCGTCCTGGTCGACGGCTCGCCACAGGTAGTACCGGACCCCTTTGATCTTCACGAATACCTCGTCCAAATGCCATTTGTCGCCGGCCTTCGGCTGGCGACGGCGTAGGGCGGCCGCGTACTGGGGCCCGAACCGGTCACACCACTGCCGGATGGCCTCGTGGGAGACGATGATCCCGCGCGCCAGCAGCAACTCCTCGACCTCGCGGTAGCTGAGCGGGAAGCGGTGGTACAGCCACACCGCCTGGGAGATGACCTCCGCCGGGAACCGGAAACCCTTGTACGACACCGTCGCTTCGGACTCCACGGCCGCCCCCTCCCCGGACGATCAACAAACCCGACGATCATCCCAGACCCGAGGCCCCTCACTCAACTTGACAGCGCCTACCGGACCACCCCAGAAACGCCGCTACCAGCATCGATCTAAATCAGACGGTCTCTGATCTCCAACTGAAGGGACTGCGCGATGACCTCCACCGGGTACCGGTGACGCTTGTACGAGGGCGACACACTCGCCACGGCAGACCTCCCAGCCCGATCAACCCGAAGATCATCCCACGCCACCAGAGTTAACGTGACAGCACCGTCCAGACCGACCTATCGCGCTGATGCTTACTTGTCACTGGTGAGTAAAAACGGCAACTTCTCGGTCGAAGCCGACGACTAGTTCACCTCCGGATGCGATCGCCAGGCTCGTTATTGGATAGGGGAAAGTCAAATCGGTGCCGAGCCGTGTACGGGTAACGAGATCCCATGCCTGCACTGTCCCGTCTTCGCGGCCGGCAACAACCGTAGGTCTGCCATCCACAATGCCGGTGGCCACCGCGCAGACAGTTGAGGTTGGCCCCGTGAGCGGCTGACCAATCTGCTGCCTACTGGTCAGATCCCACACCCGCACCGACCGGTCCCTGCTTCCTGTAACGGCAATGGGTATGCCATCCAGCACCGTGGACGCCACCGTGCACACCCAGCCGGTGTGTCCGACCAGCGGTGCGCCCATCTGCCGTCCGCTGGACAAATCCCACACTCGCACCGATCGGTCTTCGCCGCCCGTAATGGCGATGGGCTCACTGTTCAGCACCCCTGTGGTCACGGCACGCACTCTGCCCGTGTGTCCGATGAGCGGTGCTCCAACCTGATGTCCAGTGACCAGATTACGTACAGTAACGCATTTGCCTACTTCTGTGATCATGACAAGGGGGATGCCCAGCTCGGCCACATCCCGTTCCGGCCTCTCAGTGATGTTGTCAATGCTGGTAGTGCCGATCTGCCGGCCGGAAGCGAGTTCCCAGGCCAGTACGGTCTTGGCATCGGATCCGGAGACGGTGACGGCAATCTGTGTACCGTTGGCAACCCCCGTGCTGATTGTGTGCACAGGACTGGTGTGGCCGACGCGCGGCTGGCTGAGCAGACGCGGGGCAGCCAGGTCCCACACGCGCACCGTCCCGTTCTCCCCTCCCGTGACGACGAAGCAATGGTTGTCCACCGCGGCCGTAGCGATTGACCACACGGTATCTATGTGTCCGGACAGGGGCCTGCCAGTTTGCTGGCCGGTGGCCAGATTCCGGATCTGCACCCAGCCGCCTGACCAGTCCACGGCCACGACCGTAAGCCCGCCGTCAAATGCAGTAGTGGTCACTGCATGCATCGGATTACTGTCCTGGCTGGTAAGGAATTGGCCTGTTTGTTCGGATTCCCGTAGATCCCACACGCGGAGGGCATCCCCGGTGACGAAGTTTCCGGTAAAGCCGACGGCGACGGGCTTGGCGTTCAACTTTGCTGTCGCTACTACCGTAGGCATGCCAGTAGGACCCATCAAGGGCGCTCCGGTCTGCTGCCCCGCCACCAAATCCCACCGTAAAACTGTTCCATCCGAGCCGCCGGTGATGGCGACGGGCCAGCCACCCACCACGGCTGTGGCGACCGTAGTCACTTCAGAGTTGTGGCCGGTGAGAGGTTTCCCGACTTGCTGGCCGACGGCCAGGTCCCACACGCGGACCGTGCCATCGGCACCACCGGTGACGGCGAGCGCACAACAGTCAACGATGACAGTCTCCGCACACCGGACGGTCCCGTTGTGGCCAGTGAGAGGTTTCCCGACTTGCTGGTCGGTGGCCAGGTCCCACAGGTGGACCGTGCCGTCGGCACCACCGGTGACGGCGAGCGGCCGGTCATTGACAACGGCTGCCGACACCGCAGTCAGTGCTACGCCATGACTGACGAAGCACTCACCGATCTGAGAGCCGGTAGCGAGGTCCCACCACCGAAGAGTTCCGTCATTGCTTCCGCACAAAGCGACGATTCTACTGCCTAGCGTCACCGTCGCCACGCCGCGAATCCCACCCTGGCAGCCATCGATGGAATACAGGAACCGAGAGTCGACCAGCGAGCCTGTCGCCCAGCCCACTCGCCATTGCTCCCCGGGCGCTCCTGCCACATTCACTGCGGTGATCCGCTCGGCCAGATCACGAGCCCCGAAGCGTGCCGCGTCCAGCGCCAGCGCTTGCCGACGCAACGCAGGTGTTGCGGTCCGCCATCGAGCCACTGACGTTCGATACACCGCAGCCATCAACTGTGAATCCCGACCGGCAGTCCTGTCCAGCAAAGGAAGCACCCGCCCGGAGTCGGCAAGCACCATGAAGCGGGGATCCCTCAAACCGCCATCTGCCTCAGCCCCGTCGAACCATCGAGCTTTAGACGACACATCCTGTGACATGCCAGCCAAATCTACAGGCGCCCAGTCAGTTTGAGGCGCCCCGAAGTTCTCGGGCAGTGGTCCCCAGGGCCCGGCGAGTGCCCGGCTCGCCCCGACTTGGGTCGGTTGGCCTTGAGGGTGAGGCCCGGAAGCAGGTGAACACGGCACCTGTGGATCATGTAGTTCTCTACGCTGCAAGATCCGCGAAGGTGCCGTGTTCGTTTCTCCATCATCCCCTGTCGCTGTCCCCGTGCCTTGTGCGCCCTGCCTGGAAGCCCTCGGCGAGGGTGCCGCCAAGGAGCAAGTGCGCTGCCTGGTCGCCGAGTTCGAGTCGGTCACCGATCCGAGAGGGGCTTGCGGAGTGCGGTACCGGCTCTCCTCGCTGCTGGCCCTGGTGGTCTGCGCGATGCCCCCGTCCGGCCACGACTCGATCACCGCGGCGGCGGAGTGGTGCCGACGTGCGGCGCCGGAGGAACTGGCCGCCTTCGGCCTGCCCTACCACCCACTCCTTGGCCGCTACCGGGTGCCGAGCGAGAAGACCCTGCGCAGCGTCCTGGGGCGACTCGATCCCGGTGAGATCGGCGCGGCCGGTTACGACTACCTTCGGCCTCTGCTGTCCGCACAGCCCCGCCGGCCGGAGCCGGTGATGCCCGACGGTGGCACCGAACGTGAACAGCGCCGGGCTCACCGGGCGGCCGCCCGCGCCGAGCCGGTACGGCTCCGGCGGCGGGCGATCGCGGTGGACGGCAAGTGCCTGCGCGGCGCGAGGCGCCCGGACGGCAGCCGCGTCTTCGTCCTGTCCGCCGTCCGTCACGGCGACGGTGTCACTCTCGCCTCCCGCGAGATCGGCGCGAAGACCAACGAAATCCCCGAGTTCGCACCTCTCCTCGACCAGATCGACGACGCGGATCTCACGGGGGTGGTCGTTACCGCCGATGCCCTCCACGCCCAACGCGACCACGCCATCTACCTGCGCGAACGCGGCGCTCACTACCTGCTGACCATCAAGAACAACCAGCGCGGCCAGGCCCGTCAACTCCACGCCCTGCCCTGGAAGGAGATCCCTGTGATCCACCGCGACGACGCCCGGGGCCACGGCCGTCACGAGCAGCGGCTCGTGCAGGTCGTCACCGTCGAGGGCCTGCTCTTCCCGCACGCGGCCCAGGTCCTGCGGATCCAGCGCCGACGCCGTCTCTACGGGGCGAAAAAATGGTCCAGCGAGACCGTCTACGCCATCACCGACCTGCCCGCCGAGGAAGCGAACGCAGCCGAGATCGCGTCCTGGGCTCGCGGGCACTGGACCGTGGAAAATACCGTCCACTGGTGTCGAGATGTCACTTTCAACGAGGACAAGTCCCAGGTCAGAACCCGCAACGCGCCCGCCGTACTCGCTGCCCTCCGCGACCTGATCCGCAGCGCGCTCAAGCTCGCCGGCTACGTCAACACCGCCGCCGGACGACGAGCCCACACCGAGCGCCCCCGCGTCCTCGCCCTCTACGGCATCACATAACCAAACCGGACGATCCAGGCACACGCCGGGGCCCTGTGGGTTCCGCAGAAGTCGGCTCGAATGAGCAACCGGCTCGAACTCGGTCCGCTTGGGAGCAGAGCAGGCCGCTGACCTGCCGCTGACGGCGGGAATCGGACAGTGAGATGGATCTTTGTGATCGTCCACAAAGAGTTCCGTCCCTGACACTGCTCTGGCGTTCTGCGTGATCAGCTTTTGACAGGGCGTCGGCCGGGAAGCAGTGCGTACTCAAGTGTGATCCGAATTCGCTCGCGCAAGCTGGTTGAGATTGGTAGGGGGTCTCTGGGACCGCTGAGGGCGCCCGGTCCCCGCCTTTGTGATAGGGATCACTGCAATGCGTGCGGCTGGTCGGACAGGACTGTGCGTGGACATATCACTACGCGCCCGGGTACGGGCCGGGGACCCGGCCGCATTCGGGCAGATCTTTGATGCGCACGCCCGTGTCGTGTACCGGCACGCGGTGCGCTGGACCGGTGACTGGGCCGCGGCCGAGGACGTGGTGTCCCTGACGTTCCTGGAGGCCTGGCGGCTGAGGAAGAAACTGCGCCCGGGCGGAGAGAGTCTCCAGCCGTGGCTGCTGGGAATCGCCACCAACGTATTGCGTAACACTGCCCGCGCTGCGCGTCGGCACCAGAAGGCGTTGACCCAGCTGCCGCTACGCGAGGCTGTGCCGGATTTCGCGGAGGAGCTGGTCGGGCGGCTCGCCGATACCGAGCAGCTGGCCGCGGCCAAGGCCGCGCTTGAGCGGTTGCGGCCGGCGGAGCGGGAGGTGTTCGCCTTGTGCGTGTGGTCCGGCCTGGAGCACGCAGCGGTGGCCGAAGCGCTGGGCGTGCCGGTCGGCACAGTCCGATCCCGGCTGTCGCGGGCGCGCAGCCGCCTGCGGCAGCTCACGGAGCAGGAGCTGGCCCGGGTTCCGAAAAGTATGCAACGCGACTCTGCCAGCGGACAGATACCGGGTGACCGCGCATCCGCGGTCCGGTCGAAGCAGGAGAAGAACCGATGAATGCCACCCCGCACTCGCCGCGAAGCCCGGAGCGTGAGGAACTGTCCCGGCTACTGCCAGCAGCGGCAAACCCGGATCTCTCCCGCGACCGCCACCGTCTGCTGAAAGAACACCTCATGAATCACGTACAAGAAGAGTCCGGTCTCACTGCCAGGCGTTGGCGGCTGGCCACACGCGTTGCTGCTCCGCTGGCACTGGCAGCGGCCGTGGCTGGTGTCGCGGTGAGCGTCGGCCAGACGTCCGGCAGCAGCGACACCGTTACCGTCGCGGCCGGCCCGGGCCAGATCCGTAACGTGGCCTACACCCTGGACCGGGAGCCCAACAGCACGGTGAAGATGAGCCTGCGGGTCAAGGGAGGGGAGATGAAGTGCGTCAATGGCAAGTGCACCACCCCCGGCGAAGCCTGGCCCGGGCGAACGAGGGTGGTGGCAGACCCCGCCGAGTTGCAGCACGACCTGGACCGCATGGGCGTGCCCGCCCGTGTCTACCGCGATGATCCCACCTGCCCCATCGCCCAGAAGGACCTCAACCGGGACAAGGAGGCAAGCGGGGCCGCAGTAAGCAAGGTTGAACGCGTGCACAACCGGCTGGTGGCAACCATTCACCGGGACAAGATTCCCGACGGATCTACCCTCGTGGTTGTCCTGCCGTCCGGTGAAGGCAAGGATGAGGGACTTTTCGGTACGGATGTCCTCAAGGGCGACCTTCCGTCCTGCTACCACGCCCAGAAGGCGGAACTTCCCTAACGAAGGACATGCCTCGCTGAAGATCTTCAACGCTCACCGCGGCAAGTAGCCACCTCTTAAGAGACCGTCTGATTTAGATCGATGCTGGTAGCGGCGTTTCTGGGGTGGTCCGGTAGGTCGTGACGGGGCTGGTGTTGGTAACTCTGCGTAGCATGATGCCGGCCATGGTCCAGTAGATCTGGGATTCCTGGGAGCGGGGTGTGGTCTCGTAGTCGCGGGCGAGGCGGCGGGAGCGGCCGAACCAGCCCAGGGTGCGTTCGATCTTCCAGCAATGCCATAGGGGTTGGAAGCCTTTGACGCCGAGTCCTTTCGTGGTGATCTCGAGGTCGATGTTCTTGGTGGCGGCGTGGTCGACGGCTCCGCGGTAGGCGGTGTCACCCCACATCTTGCTGATCGTGGGGTGCCGGTCGGCCACCATGTCGACCAGGTGACGGCCGGGATGGACATCGTGGACGTTGGCCGCGGTGACGAGGACCAGCAGGAGCAGGCCGAGCGTGTCGGTGACGATGCTTCTCTTGCGCCCCCGGACCTTCTTGTTCCCGTCGATGCCCACCGTGTCGGCGTCCGTGCTGAACGCGCTCTTCGCGGACTGCGAGTCGAGCATGGCCGCGGTGGGCTCGTCAGCGCGACCGTGGTGCTGCCGGGTCTTGGTCCGCAGCAGGTCGTGAATGGCCTGGTCAGTACCGTCCTTGGACCACTTCGCATAGTAGTCGTACACCGTCTTGGCCGGCGGGAAGTCATGCGGCAGTAGGTCCCACGGCACGCCGGTCCGGTTCACGTAGAAGATCGCGTTCACGATCTCCCGCAGACCATGGACCGGAGGCCGGATCGAACGCCGATCCGCCCGCCACTTCGTCAAGACCGGTTCGATCAGAACCCACTGTTCGTCCGTCAGATCTGTCCGGTAAGGCCGCCTCGTCGTCATACCGCTCACGGTCACGCTCCGCAGCCAGCTTCGTCAACTCACGACCATGACAAACAGGCTTCAACCGGACAACTCAAATTCAGATGGTCTCTTAGTGGTCTGAGTCGTAAGTCCTTCGGGGGTTGACTTCGGAGCTGGTTGTGGGTGTGCGCGGTCAGGTGTCGAGGGCGGTGAGGTGGAGGTGGCAGGCGGTGTCGAGGGCGTCCTCGGGGGTGCCGCTTGCGCTGCCGGTGGGCAGGAGGGCGTCCTGGTAGCGGTCGCTGGCCGGGTCGTGCGGGGCGAAGCCCCAGCGGCTCGCGGTGCCGTGGTAGCGCAGGCGCATCAGCTTGATGCACTCGCCGTCGGCCAGTTCGCCTTCCACGTAGGCGAACTGGCCCCGGTGGCGGACGTGGAGGCCGGCCAGCTGCGGCCAGGCGGCCTGGGCGCGCATATTCAGGTACAGCTCAAGCTGGAGCCGGGTATGTTCCGAGGGCGTTGGCACAGCGGACATCCTGCCGCAGGGCCGGGGACCGGGATGCGGCAGGATGCGGCCTGTCCTGATCCACTTCTCGTGATCGGCATGTCTGCCTTGCCCGTTGCCTCCGCCTGCCCGATCACTCTGACCGCCTCCGAGCGCAAGCGGCTCAAGACCATGGCCTACGGTCACAAAACCGAGCACCGGCACCGCCAGCGCGCCCAGGTCGTCCTGCACGCGGCCCGGAACCGCTCCAACGCCCGCATCGCCCGGGAGACCAGGCTGCACCTGGACACCGTCCGCACCTGGCGCGGCCGATTTGCCGGGCACCGGCTGCCCGCCCTGTCCGACCGCAAGCGCTCCGGCCGTCCGGCCTCCTTCACGCCGCTGCAGGCCGCCCAGGTCAAGGCCCTGGCCTGTCAGCTGCCCGCCGAGAGCGGGATGCCGCTGTCGCGCTGGTCGGCCCCGGAGCTGGCCCGCGAGGTCGTCGCCCGCGCCATCGCCGGCGCGATCTCCGCCTCCACCGTGCGGCGTTGGCTCAAGCAGGACGCGCTCAAGCCCTGGCAGTACCAGTCCTGGATCTTCATCACCGACCCCGCCTTCCGCTCCAGGGCCGAGCGCGTGCTCGACCTCTATGCCCGCATCTGGAACGGCGAAGCGCTCGGCGCGGACGAGTACGTGATCAGTGCGGATGAGAAGACCTCCGTCCAGGCCCGCTGCCGCTGCCACCCCACCCTGGCCCCTGGGCAGGCCAGGGCGATGCGGGTGAACCACACCTACGGACGCGGTGGAGCGCTGGCCTACCTGGCCGCCTACGACGTCCACCACGCGAAGATCTTCGGCCGCTGCGAGCCGAGAACCGGCATCGCCCCGTTCATGGCCCTGGTCGACCAGGTCATGACCCAAGAGCCCTACGCCAGCGCGAAACGCGTGTTCTGGGTCGTGGACAACGGCTCCTCCCACCGCGGCAAGAAGGCCGCCGGCCGGCTCACCGCCGCCCACCCGAACGCGGTCCTCGTCCACACCCCGGTCCACGCCTCCTGGTTAAACCAGGTGGAGATCTACTTCTCCGTCGTGCAGCGCAAGGTCGTCTCGCCCAACGACTTCACCGACCTCAACGAGGTCGAGAACCGGCTCCGAGCCTTCGAAGACCGCTACAACGCCACGGCACAGCCGTTCCAATGGAGGTGCACCACCTCCGACCTGGACGATCTGCTGGCCAGGCTCGACCGGCACACCGCCGATCACCCAGAAGAATCCTCCGCGACGCCGGAAACATGATCAACCCCCGAAGGACTTACGACTCAGACCACTTAGTAGTCGAGATCCATGTAGTCGATGTCGTTAATAGCGACGTCTGATAGCCCCATCGCGCGGCCACCACCGTCCTGGAAATAGATTTCCTTGAACCCTTCGGCGATGATCCCACGCATCTGCTGGTCGCTGGCGCCGACGTTGCGGGCGTCGAACAGCCGCTGTGCGTACGCCGGGGGGAGGTGCACGGTCAGTCGCCGAAAGCGTCCGTCGTCGGTGGTACCGATCGGCGCGGTGTACCCGAACCGGGCCCTCGTCTCCACGGTGATCCCGCCCGTGGTCGCGGCCTGCTGCTGCCGACGCTTGCGTACCTGCGGCTGCCACCGCTGCCGTACCGCGTCCTCGATCTTTGCCGCGACGTCGGGGCGGGCGTGTTTGCGGGCGCCGCGCCGGTAGCGGTTGACGGAGTCGGCCGTGACCCCGATCTCCTGCGCGACGGCCTTCGCGCTGCCCAACTGCCTGATCAGGTAACCGATCTGACCCTTCAGCGTCTTCGGCGGCTGGCGAGTGAACGCTTCCCGGTCGGCCCGCTCGATCGCGTCGTCGATCTCTCCGGCCACGGCCTACTCCCCTTCGTCCAGGACGGCGTCGCCGCCCTTGATATGGCGGGCCGGGTTGAGGCCCTGCTCCATCAGGTCGACCGCCCACAACATCGACTGGACGCCCTCCAGCTTCGCCAGACCCGGCGTCGGCCCCAGCCGGAACCCGCCCGGCTGCGGCTTCCCCGACGCCGCATACGGCAGGAAGTCCAGCGGGCTCTCGCCGGGGCTCGGGTAGACGACGCAGTCGGACAGCACCGCGAGCGGGAACAGGCCCGTCATCCTCGCCATGTTGTGCAGCTTGCGGTGCATGTTCACCCGCGCCTTGGAGATGACCGCGGCGCGGATGTCGGGGCGCCACGTCGGCCGCTCAAGGGCCGGCCACCGCTCGCCCTGCTTGTAGGACTTGCCCTGCGGCCGCTCCCGCAACTTCCCCACCCCGCCCTTCACGGTCGCCTTGATCGCGGACAGGACGGCGGCCATCGCCGGGTCGACGTCCTTGTGCCGCTCCATGGCGGCGAGGAACTGTCGGTCGTCCAGGTCCCGCGTGACGCCGAGATCGGCGAGCGTGTCGACGTAGGCGGTCTTGAGGCGGTCGTGCCACGGATCCAGGTACGCGCCTGTCTCCCGGCGCAGGTACGCCTCGATCGGGGCGACGTTGTAGCCGAGCTCCTGGGCGTAGGCGACGGTGTGCGTCTGATACCAGGCCGGGCCGGTCGGGCGGGTGCCGTCCGGCGTGAACGGCGAGGGCAGGCGGGGGTCGAGTTCGATGTGCGAGAGGTCGACCAGCCAGGAGCCGGGGATCTTCGGGTTGAACGCCGGGGCGTGGAAGTGGTCGGGGGCCGACAGGCCCACGGTGAGGCGGGCCGCGGCGGCGAGGAAGGCGGTGTTCAAATCCAGGCCGACCGCGAAGGGCAGCAGGCACTCCTCATCGCTCAGCGAGTCGACTTCGCGCACCCACTGGTACGCCTCCTCATTGAGGAAACCGCCGCTCCAGCCGGAGTTGACGACGACGGGGTGTTCGGGGGTGGCCTCCGGCGGAGCCGGGTCCACCGGCTCCGTACCCAGGCTGCCGGGATTGTGGCCGGGGATCCAGTTTCCGGTCGCCGGGTCCTGCACGGCACGGGTGGGCGGGCGCAGCGCCGTCATCAACTCCAACCCCGACACGGCGGTGGAGCCGCGCGGGGTGATCACCCGAGTCGCGTAGACGCCCAGGACGCGGGCGATGTCAGCCGGCTCCATCTCCGCCACCCCGGGCCAGGACCGCTCGTCCAGAGCGTCCCAGGACAGGATCGCCAACTGCACGCACTGCCGCTCACGGCCCTGCGCCTTGCGGTAGATCCGGGCCCACGGGCCGAACCCGCGCTGAGTGAGCTGCCACTTCGCCTTCACCACCTGCCTGACCACCGGGTGATCCTGCGGCAGGCGCAAGGAGCGGCGCTGCTCGTGGCCCTCCAAACGCTCCGGCAGCCCCAGCTTCACGGCGGCCGCGGCGGTGAGCACGAGCAGCGGGTCGGAGTCCTTGCCGTACCGGTTCAGCTTCGCCGCACCCAGACCCGACTCGCGCAGCGTCCACTCCACCAACTCCGGGACGGTGGTCGCCGGGCAGTCCAGCACGATCCCATCGACTCCGTACGCCGAGCCGTCACCGTCCAGGACCGCGAGCGGACCGTGCGGAAATCGCGGGTCGGCCGGCGGTGCCGCGGCCTTCTTCGCCGGGCGCCGCGAGGACGTCGCCGAGCGCGCAGCTGGCCGCTCGGGTACGGCCGGGACGGCGGGAGCTTCTACCGGCTCAGGGGCCTTCAGTGCGGGCGCGGCCGGGCCGGTGAAGGTCTCGGGTGTCGTCGGCTGCGGAGCGACCGCAGGTTCCGGTACTGCGGGAACGCTCGGGGTGAGGGGGGTACCGTGCGCGGGGAACTTCGCCGACCACCCGTTCAGCAGCCGCTGGTAGGCCTCCAGTCGGGGCGGGCGCGGCTCGGAGCGGCCGTTCTCCCAGTTCTTCACACTCTGGGTCGTTGTGCGCAGTGTGGTTGCGAGACGCGCCTGGGTAATCCCGGCAGCTTCACGCAGGCGGGCGCGTTCCGCCGGCGGCGGGAGCTGCGGCTCCTCTGCCAGCAACGCGTCGACCGACGCGAACAGCTCTTCCTCGGATGGCATGCGCAGATCTCCTCTCCTACCCTCACGCTAGCAGTCTTTAGCTCTCGATTTATCCTCATCGAAGGATTCGCTTAACCCGGTTGGGATTTCTTGCCCAATCGGGGCGGCCGGCGAGATGGGCTGGCGCGCCGCGTCCTGCAGCCTCCGCACCCAAGGCCCTGCCCACGAGTAAGCCCGTGATCGACTACACGGGCCGCTGAGCGCCGAACTCCGACCCGAGGGGGATCTACGCCCGGGCCGCGAAGATCGACGCCACAAGGGCCCCTCACGCCCCGCTACGGCGATCCCTGCGCCAGCTCACGTCTGCGCCATGTCCACGAAACGGCTGTAGTGGCCCTGGAAGGCGACCGTGACGGTGGCGGTGGGGCCGTTGCGGTGCTTGGCCACGATGAGGTCGGCCTCGCCGGCGCGGGGCGTCTCCTTTTCGTAGGCGTCTTCGCGGTGGAGCAGGATGACCATGTCGGCGTCCTGCTCGATGGAGCCGGACTCGCGCAGGTCGGACACGAGCGGCTTCTTGTCGGTGCGCTGTTCGGGGCCTCGGTTGAGCTGGGACAGGGCGATGACGGGTACCTGCAGTTCCTTGGCCAGGAGCTTGATGCTGCGGGAGATGTCGCTGACTTCCTGCTGGCGGCTTTCTGCGCGGCGGTTGCCGCTTTCCAGCAGCTGGATGTAGTCGATGACGACCAGGTCCAGGCCGCGGTTTTGCTGGATGCGACGGCACAGGGCCTTGATCTGGGTGAGGGTGTTGACCTGCTCGTCACTGATGACCATGGGGGCGGTGCGGATCTGGTCGCTGACGCGGGCGATGCGCTTCCAGTCCTCGGCGGTCGTGGTGCCGCCGCGCAGGTGGTGCAGGCCCACGCGTGCTTCAGCGGACAGGATGCGCATACCGAGTTCGCTCTTGCTCATCTCCAGGCTGAACACCGCGCTGCTGAGGCGGTGTTTGATGGAGGCGGCGCGGACGAAGTCCACGGCCAGGGTGCTCTTGCCCATGGCAGGGCGAGCGGCAACGACGATCATCTGCCCGGGCAGGAACCCGTTGGTGAGGTTGTCCAGGTCGGTGAAACCAGTCGGGATGCCTTGCTCCGTGCTGCCGTGTTCGATGGCCTGGATTTCATCGATGATGTCCGGGAACAGGTCGTCCATGGCGGTGTAGCCGGTGCCGGCGCTGGTGGTGGCCTGGGTGACCTGAGCCAGCGCCTTCGAGGCGTCGTCCAGGATCTCGTCGGCGTCACCCTCGCCGGCAGCGGCCATCTGCGCGATCTCAGTGCCAGTCTGCTGCAGGCGGCGCAGCTTGGCCCGGTCCAGCACGATCTCCGCATCGTGGACCGAGAGCGTGGTGCTCGGGCATGCCTCGATGAGCTGGGACAGGTAGACGTCGCCGCCGACGCGGGCCAGTTCGCCGTCCTTCTTCAGCTGATGCCCGAGGCTGATCGACGTGACCTCGTCCCCCTTCGCGTACATCGCGGTGATCGTGTTCCAGATCGTCTCGTGTACGGGCAGGTAGAACGCTGCGCCCTTCAGCGGTTCCAGGGCTTCGGAGATGTCACCGATGGCGTCCTTGGACAAGATCGCCGCCCCGAGGGCGGAACGCTCCGCGGCCACGTCGTACGCGGCGCGGGTGGGGGCGCTCGCGGGGGCGGTCTCACCGGCTGGATTCTCGCCGGGCCGCCGGCTACTCGGTACGGTGGTCATGTGCACTCCTGAACTCGTGTAATGGCTGGTGATGGGTGCCGCGCGGGCCGCCCTGGCAGGGGCTGGCCCGCACTTTTGTCTGTCACGCGTTCAAGGCGGCGTTGTGTGCTTCGTGACGGCGGGTCTGCTCCTGCTCTTCCGCCACCCGCCGGCGTTGCGCGGCCGTCAGTCGTGGCCGCTCACCGCGCGCGGCATCAGCGGCGGCCCCGGCCTGGAGCCCTTTGACGTAGGCCACCACATCAGTCGGCACCCCGAACTCCCCCGGTTCGCCGGGACCCGCTTCCTGCCCCGCGCCCTCAGCGGGAGCAGGAGCCGTGTCCGCGCCTGGCAGGACAGCGGCGGCGCGAGCGGCCCTGCGGGCGGCCTTGATGCAAGGGCCGCAATCGACCTCGCGGAAACCCGGATGCCGCGCACACATCCCCGCCGGCGCCGCCGGACGGGCCCCAGCAGGCTTCCGGGTCCGCAGCGGCAGCGCCGCGATCCGCTTGTGCTCCAACAGCCACAGGTAGTTGCTCCCGCCACCCGGATTCGACATCAGCTGCTGACGCAGCTCCTCACCGAACGACCAGCCGCGCTCGAGCGCGGTGCTGGCGAGCAGCGGCGCCAAACGATCGGCGTCTGTGGGCCCCACATGCCAGGGGGCCGTCAGCGACAGCAACAGGGATCGGGCCTGCGCCACCTGTTCATCGGAAACGTCGCACCCTGCCCCCACCGGCTTCGGGGGGGCTGAAGCGCCTACGGGTGCTTCCCCCGGGCGCCCGGTTGCACCGTCGAGCGGCAGCTGCTGCCCCACGGCCATGCTCCGGTCGCGGGTCTCCCCCGGCACGGGGGCCCGGCTCGCCAGGTACAGCGGCAGATCCTCGATCCGCTCCTGCAAGACGCCGGCCGCGTCCACCTTGCCGCGGGTGCGGCGTGTCAGCTGCGCAACCAGTGCCGGACCCAGCGACCAGCCCTGCACGGCAACCGCTTCCGCGAGCAGCGGAGCCAGACGCGCGGCCGTCTTGCGGCCGCAGGCCCAGCGCCCCGGCAGCAACGCGAGGAACTCACCCGCCTTCCGCACTGCTGCCTCATCCAGCCCAGGCACCCCGCCTGCCGCAGTGGAGGAACCCTTCAGGGAGGAGGAATCCTCCTCCTCCCTAGAGAGGGGGGGAGTGGGGGGGGGACCGGACCCGGGGACGGCAATGCCGTCTGCGGTGTGACCTGCGGTTTTGTCGAGCTGGCCGGGGACGGCATCACCGGCGCCGCCATTCCCGGCGCCGGTAATGCCGTCTGCGGTGTGACCTGCGGCTTTACCCATATCCGCAGGTCGGACCGCAGACGGCACTGCCGTCCCCGGTGTGACCTGCGGAAACATGGTCCCGGGACGGGTCGTGCCGGACCAGTCGGGGTTGTAACCGGGGTGCAGGAACAGCTCGTACTCGACCTTGCCGAACCCACCCTTCTCGTTCGGCTGAGACCTGCGGATGAACCCGGCCGCCTCCAGCCGGCGGAAGGAGCCGCGTACCGCGTCACGACCGACCAGGCCGCTCCCGTTCGATGCGAGGATGCCCTCGCTGCGCAGGGAAGCGAGTACGTCGGCGACGGTGAAGGGGCGCTGCGCAGCTGCCAAAAACATGCAATGCAGCAGAACCGGATAGTCCAAAGCGTCGGTCAGTCCGGACCCGAACACCATGTGTTCATGCACCGAGACGGGAGGTCGCGGCTCGCGACCTCGACTCGCAGCAGGGACGACCTCGCTGGCTGTGAAGCCCGGATCGGTCACAGCGCACCGCCTACAGCGCGCGTCACGAGACCTTCAGCGAGCAGGAAGTCCACAGCTTGGCGTACTTCCTCCGCAGGCAGTGGCGACTCACCGTCGCTGTCCATCACGCCCAATTCGGTGAGCGTCGACCAGATCGAGTCCGCAGTACGCGGCCGCCCGTCCCTCTCGCGGTCGCGCCAGTGCAGGAGCACCATCAGGCACAGCGGGACCGGGGAGCAGAGCAGGAACTCCTGGTAAGTGATCGTGATGCCGTCGGTCTCGTCCGGCTCATCGGCCCGGACGAAGACAGCGTCCTCAAAGTCCTCGGCTGCACCGGAGTGCAGTTCAGTAGGGTGTTGCGGGCTGTGCAACTGGGTCATCTCCCCAGGTCGGGGAGTCGCAACTAGCGGCTGTGACCTATCCGCCTGCCCGGAGTAGTGGCGTTGCGCAATCTCCTGCGCATACTCTGGGTATAGGTGACCACGCAGGCCCTTGGGCCTACGGGCATCACCCGGCAGACGAGGTCACCTCGCTGCTCACGACTCGGGACTTTTTGAGGGTGCGAGTCGAATCGCTAGGAGAGGCTCCGTTGTGGCGACGGGGCCTCTCAGCGTTTCTACGAGGCGTATTCAGTTGTGTCGCGGCTATGCCTGTTGAGGAAACTTGGTGGCGAGCGCGTCCAGGAATCGGGCGTACGTCTGTCGATGAGGCTGGCGAGGTTCGGCCCGGCCGGTCTCCCATCGCACCACCTGCACCCGATGTACACCGAGAGCATCGGCAACTTCGGCCTGCGTCAGGTTCGCTGCTACGCGCAGTCGAGCCCTTTCCGCGGGACCAGGAAGGGCCACGGCCCGACTCAGCAACGACTCGATCGGTTGAGGGAGACCTTCTGTGGTCGACATACGCCTCCTTTCAGTGACTGGCTTCCCGAACGCTACACGAGAGTGATCAGCTATGGACGGCATATGGGACTTGCTGACGTGTCGGGACCAAAGGGGTCGGGCGCGTACTCAGTTGCGCTCCTTGGGCGCATAGCGGATGAACACGACGTCATCAATTGCGCGGACTTCCAACACCGTCATCCGAGCTGTCGTCCCGCCCGGGTAGTCGGCGGTGCCAAGGAAACGGGCAGCTTCAGGCTGGCCGACCAGAAGCGGGGCGATAGCAAGGTGAACTTCGTCAGCGAGGTTCGCGGCCATCAGCTGCGTGTGGATGGTGCCACCGCCCTCCACCATGAGCCGACCGACGCCGCGGCGCCCGAGTTCATCGAGGACCAGGCCCCAGTCGAGCTCAGGGCCGACACCGACCACGTCAGCTAGGTCGCCCAGAGTGGCGCACACTTTCTCCACCGCGCTGTCCACAGTGACCACCAGCTTGTCGCCGCCGTGGTGCCAGAAGTTCAGGTCGGCGGAGAGGTCGCCGGACTGGGTGACCGTGACCTTCAGCGGGTACTCCGGCTTGCCGTCTGCGACGCGCTGAGCGCGCCGTTCATCGCTGTTGACCAGCAGACGCGGGTTGTCCCGACGCATGGTGTTCGCGCCGATCAATATGGCGTCGGATTCAGCGCGGACCTGGTCGACGCGGTCGAAGTCCTCCGCGTTGGACAGGCGCAGCCGCTCAGGGCTGGTGTCGTCCAGGTAGCCGTCAACCGACATGGCGGCGGAGAGCAGGACGTACGGGCGGGAGGTCATTTGATCAGGCTTCCGTTTCTGTCTCGTGGACAAGGGTGGAGTCGAAGGCGGCGCGGAACTCCGCGACCTCGGACACGCGTTGCCAAGGGATCAGGGCCCTGTCGAGCCGAGTGAGCTCATTCGTAATCCGGCCCGAGCCGGTATCCCCCGCGACCATCAGCGCGTGCATACCGACCGCAGCGGCCTGCTCCGGCACCCGGGCGCCGGCCAGAGCCACGGCCTGCCGCGCCATGTAGACGCCGCGGTCTCGGTGGTAGCCGTCCGGCATTAGCTGGAGAGCGGCGTCGAACGCGTCTGCCGCTTCCTGGTGCTTACCGAGGGCCTCCAGGCCCTGAGCACGGTGAACCTCCACATACGAGGCGTTCAGCCATACGCCCCACGGGGTGGGATCGGCGGCCGCGCCATCGAGGGCGTTGCGGACGTCATCGATGGCGCGCTCGCTCTCGTCAGCGTCACCGCGGAGCGCGTGCCCGTACGCCTCATAGGTGCGTGCGACGGCGGCCAGCCGGCTGCGCGGCCGAGCCATGCGCTGAGCGGCTTCGGCCAGGTCGACGACGTCGACCAAATCCGCCGTGTCGCCAGCCAGCTGAGCCTTGCGGGCCATGACGTATGTGCTCAGGTCACCGTCGCCGACGGTGGTCGACCACTGCATCGCCCGGTCCAGCCAGTATGCCGCGGCCTGCGGGTTGCCCAGATCCTGATAGATCCAAGACAGGAACTCTCCGTATTGCGTCTGTAGCTCCATCAGATCCCGCCGGTCGCTGCCCTTCGCGTCCCGCCGGAGTTCCTGAATGACTTCGATGTAGTCATGCACAGCTCCCACCGCACGCCCGGGCCCGAGCAGGTTGTCCGTGTCGATCAGCACCCGTCGCGCGCGGCGTAGATGTTCCACCGGCGTCGATCCGTACGCCGATGCGGCGCGCGCCTTTCGTACCAGACCGGGCACGGCACTTGAGTTTGCGGCGGCCGGCGAACCGATGCCGACGGTCGCCGCGGCCCCGAGTCCCACTCCAGCGCGTAGCAGCGCACGCCGATCCAGAGCCACCCAAACCACCGATCCATCCGTCAGACGACACGGGACAGAGATCCCCTCACCGTTCGACGCTGCCTGGTCGGGCAGGACGAGGGCTAGATCCACTGACGACTTGGCCACATGAACCGATGAATTGGCCACATGGCCACGCTCATCGCCGATGCGCTCCCACAGTCGGAATAACATCCCGTTCGCGCCCAAGACCTGGTCCAGGAGCGCGGCCTGGGAACGGTCGGCCTTCCGCTCGGCACGTTCGAATCGTCCCAGGTGGCTGTGGTCAATCCTGGCCGCACGCGCGAGCCCGCGCAGGGTCATCCCACGCATCTTCCTGAGCTCCCGCAGCTCGTAACCCCAGTTGTGCAGGGGGGACACCCAGGGCGTCAGCTCCCGAGGTTTCTGTGCCATCCCGCCTCAATCCTGTGGCTAATGTGGCCAGTCCGCCCGGCCACATGTGAGTTGTGGAACTGGTGGCTCCTCCGGGTTAGAACCGACTCGACGGTTCAAGCCCACGAGGGGGTGTCGTTGCTAGTGCCTATTGTTGGACGGTGCGGTCTCCAGCGTCGGTCCCGTTCCTCGGGCGTAATCGGCTGGGCGCTGGAACAGGGCGCCGCTGCTGCGATCGTCGGCTTCTACGGTTCGAATGTGTGTGAAGCCGCGGTCGGCGTAGTACCGCTGCAATCCCTCGTTGGAACGCCAAGCGTCCAGGCGGAGCAGCTGCTTGCCCTGGCTCAGGGCCTGCCGTCCAGCCCAGTCGAGCATGGCCGATCCAAGGTCCAGGCCCGCGGCGTCACGGCGCACGACCATGCGATGTACGTAGAGTGCGGGTTCGGCGGCCTCGGCAGAGCTCCAGAAGTCGGAATCCGCGTGCTCGTCAATCGTGATGGTCGCTACCGGGGCGCCGTCTGCTTCGATAATCCAGCATTCGCCTGCCTCGATGTTCGCCTTGATGCGGTCCTCGCGCGGTGGGTACTGCCACTGGTCGATGCCGCGCTCGCTCAGCCACGATGCGGCGTGCTCCCACAGGTCGATGACCGTGCGAAGGTCGGCCGAGATTGCCTGACGGACGGTCAGTGCAGCCTCAAGCTGCGGTCGGCTGCGCTCGTAGGTGATTACGTGTCGGTCACCGGGCAGGACGTTGACCACTGCGCGAACGGGTCTTCCGTCCACGGTGTAGCCCGTGCACAGGTGCACCGCGACGGGGGTACCGGGGCCGAGTTGCAGGCGGTCGGCTTCCTCGGGCGTCGGCATGCGGACGTGGAACTCATCGAGCGCGCGGACCTGCTCGTAACCAAGCTCCGACATGACGACATTGGCGCCTCGCGCGATGTCGTCCGGGTTCATGATCTCGCTGCTCTGCACCACGGACAGCGGGAAGTGGCTGTCGTTCGTGTTGTAGGGGATGCCATCGATGAAGCGGACGCGCCGACGGACAACAGCCAGTTCGCCTTCGGGGAGTTGGAGTCGCTCACGGATTTGGCGCGACGGGGTCTCCACCTTCACCTCGATGTGCTGACTGGCCTCCCGACCTTCCTCGGACATCTGGGTGAGGAACTGGTCCATCTCCGGGCTCAGCGGGCGCTTGCGGAATTCAGCCTGTGGCCGGTAAACCATCGGCTTCCGACTGCGAACGAAGTAGCCCCGGGGGCGATCCGCGATGATCAAACCTTCGTTGACCAGGACTTTCAGTCCCTGAACGGCAGTCGAACGAGTAGTGGTCCACTCAGAGGCGATTTCCGCCTCAGTCGGCAGGCGGTCACCTGGAGCCAGGGTCCCATCGGTGATCTGGACGCGGATGTTGTCCGCGATTCGCTGGTAGAGGGCCCGTGCCCTGCCGCTGACTGCCATGGGAGATGTCTACATGTCAGGGAATGACTAGTCAATGTAGCCGAAGGGACTTGACCTCGCGTCGCCCACCGTGCATGCTTCATTGCGGCGGGCATTGAGTAGTCAATGTCATTCTACTAGCTGATGCCCGTCGCTTGACCGCACTACCGAAAAACAGCAGGAGTCCGAAGCCCTAGCCACCTCGGTGGCCGGAGCCTGAGGTGAAAGCCGGTAGGCAACACCTCACATTGCACTTGCACCACCGCAGTTCTGTGGCTCGTCTTTTCGGAGGTGGGCAGGTGGTCGGAGGCGGTAGCACGATCAAACCCCCCGGCCGGCAGGACTGGTTTGCACGACCTCAGCGCTGATGCGCTGTCTGTCTGCCAGGACTCGGGCGTTGGCTCGCGGGCCTGGTGGGCGGAGAGAGCATCCGCCCCGCGAACACCCCCTCTTTCTCTCTTCCTGTAGAGGAGTCGCCATGCCTGAGCTCGCCATGCCCAAGGCCGCTAAGCGCAAGGGCCGCACCCGTACCTCCCGCGTCAGCCCCCTCGACGCGATTGCCCTCTCGACCCTGTCGCCCGGACACATCGACATGCGGACCGTGGAAACGACACAGACCCGCCGCATCTCGTTGGTGTGCCCGGACTGCGACACCTGGGTGGCCGTGACCCCCCACCGCGGCACCTACCTGCTCAAGACGGTCCCGCACCACACCGGCAAGGCCGGCGTCGCCGACGCGATCCGCTGCCGCTCCAGCAACCGCCTCATCGACGTAGACATCACCGACTACGCCTGGCGCCGCCAGTACAAGGACTGGGCGCGCGACGAACGCCTCGCCGTCGACCTCACCCGCTACCGCCGCGCCACCGTCCAGACCCTCAAGGTCGCCCGGCCGCAGGAACGCCCCGCCGACCGGCGAGCCCAGTGGGAACGTGCGATCCCCGCTGCCCGCCAGGCCGACGCCGCCCGCGTTCCTGCCGACGCGATCCCCACGACTCGCGGTGCGGCCGTCGACGGACCCGCCGGCGCCCCGCTGGCCATGAACCCCCAGACCGCCGGGGACCCCCGCTCAGTCCGCGCCTTAGCCACCGGCATCCTTCGCGCCCTGACCGACGCCAACCAGGACCGGTGCGCGAGTGACGCCCTCGCGGAATACCTCACCCGCGCCGCCTACACGCACCTGGCCACGGTCTGGCGCCGCCCCCTGACCCCGGCAGACCAGCCCACGCACACCGTCCTGGTGACTGCGGTCAGGGCCGCGCTGCCCGCCCCGACCCCGGGCGAGACCACCGCCGCGTACACCGCCCGCTGCAAAAGGCCCGCACTCGCCGCCTGACCCGCACAACCACCCACGGCCCGGGCCGTTCTGCTCCCTAGAGATGAGGACGACGTGACCGACCCCGACGCAGAGCGCGGCGGGCAGAACTGACGCAGCCTGCGCTGCCCGCCGCCGACCGACCCGTTCCGCGCGGGCCTGGTCGACGGTGGAGTGCGCAGGACGCACTCCCCGCCGGCTGCGGCGGGGCCACGACGCGACGAACCCCCAGGGATTACGCCCCTGGGGGTTCTTTGTCGCAGGCCACCCTCACGAAAGGTCCGACCTGCATGCCCAGCATCGCACCACTCATCGAGGCTGCCCGCCCCCAGCTCCCCATGCGGCCGACGCCGCACGAGCGGGACGGGCGCCAGCCCGCCCCCTCCACCGGCCGCCCCCACCCCCAGCGGGCGATCGCCGACGAGATCGGGCCCCGGCGTCCGGGCGCGATTTACCAGAACACTGACGGCCGTTTCGAGGTCCTGGCGCTCATCACCGACCCGCGCGAGGCCGCGCAGCTGCTGCGCCGCGACTGCGCGCAGTGGGCGCTCATCGTCCGCGACACCCTGCGCCCCGACGGCCAGCCGTTTGGCGTGGGGACGGTGTGGATGTGCTCGGACTACCTGATCCGCCCCGCCACGCCGGCCTACGCCCCCGCTGCCTGACACCCCTGCACGACAAACCCTTCAACAGAGACAGGGCACGGCCATGGGCGACAACTTCACCACCCGCATGTTCAGGGAGTCCGAAGACGTCTATGCCGCGATCGAGCGCGGCGAGGTGACCGACGTGGAGGCCGCACTGCTGGACGCCCAGGTACGGGCGTCCGTCGCAGACGAAACGGCTTGACGGTCCGCCACGGTCCCTCTCCCACCCCACCAGAGCGTTGGGGGTGGGAGACGGGCCGTGGCTGGCCGTCCGGCCAGTCACACGGCGACAGCCCCGGAACTGTGACCTTCCGGGGCTGTCCGGTCAAAGGAACAGATGGAGGCCCCCTTGACCACGACGATCATGACACGATCCGCGGTCGGTGCGACAGAGACCGCCGCCAACCTCGAGTACGCGTGTGAGCGGTGCGGCACCTGGCATGCCGGTCCTTGCTCGGCCCTCGCGCACCGTCAGCTCGGTGTCCTTGTGGCGCGCATGGTCCGCGAGGCCGACGCCGGCATCCCCGCCGGGCGCCGGGCACGGCGGACCGTGCAGGAGATGGCGCCCGGCTACGAGCGTCAGCCGGTCCTGACCCTGTACCGGCCGGTGATGGCGGACGACGCGTGCCCGCTGTGCGGCCGGTGGTCGTGCACCGGCAGCGACTGCCCGCCTGCGGCTTCTGCTGTTCCGGCGCCGGTGACGGCCGGCGCGGGAGTGCAGTGTGACCGCTGCGGCGGCTGGTTCGGCGCCGCCCCGGCCCAGCCCGGCCCGGTAACGGCCTGGACGTGCGGGGCCTGTCAGAACCTCGGGTCTTGATGCCGCACCTCATACGGGCGGCCCGGGCGGCGCAGCATCAGGCTGCCCGGGCCGCCCGCCTGGTCGGCCCCGCCCATCCGTGGGCCCGGCTACTGCTGGCCACCGCCGCAGTAGCAGCGACCGCGGCCTGGGAGGCCGGCCACCACGTTCACGACCTGCACCCGAGCACGAAAGGCCGGCCACCGCGTGGCTGACGACCTCCACACCCGCTACCTCGCCGCCGACCGCACCTGGCGCGCACACCGAGACGACTGCACCACCTGCACCGACCACACGCACTGCCAGACCGGCACCCCACTGTACGAGGTGTTCGCGCGCCTGCAAGACGCCTACCTCCAGCGCCAGAAGAAGCGCTGACCCCCCCAACAGAAGAGTCAGAGGAGAAGCCCATGGCTTCGAGCACCGTCACCCCCGCGCTCGACACCTCCGGCACGGCGCAGCGTCTGCCGGACTCCCTGTGCCAGCACACCCCACGCTGCCCGGCGGCCGACAGCCCGGACCGCGAGGCCGCACACGTCGTGGCCGCCCAGCCGGAGCAGGGCTGGTCGGTTTTGTGTAACGCCGTCGTCTTGTTCGACGACCGAGGCGAGCTGCTCCCCGACGGACAGGTGATCGCACCGCACCGGCACCTCGCCGTCGTGGCCTGACCTGCCCCCCAAGCCACTGTCCCAGCCTGACACCGCCACCTCTGTCGGCTGCCTGACCCGCCCGGCCCAACCCCCGCGCCCCCATGCGGCGGTCGGTCCGGGCGGTGTCCAGGGGAGCCGCGCAGCCGCGCAGCCACAACCCACCTTCACGGAGGTTTTCCGCCGTGTCCCGTCTCCTGCCGTTACACGCGCCCCTGGACGAATCCGCCCTGCCGCACCAGCGGCCGGCCCCGCTCCCGCAGGCACGTACTGCCCCCCGCCCGGCCCCGGCCGCTGCCATCGAGCAGCCCCCGGCATCCCGTCAAGGAGCCCCCGCCATGCCGTTTGAGAACACCGTCACGATCACCGGCGACGAACACGCTGAGATCTTCAACCGGCTCGCCCCCTACCTGCCGTCCAGCCTGAAGAAGGTCGAACCGAACCCGTCCGGCTGGGGCCTGCGCTTCACCTTCGCGCCCTTCACCGGCCGCGAGGCACGCCCCAGCATTCCCGCCGCCTACTACGACGACCCCCGGCTGCGCTGCGGGGTGAAGACGGAAGATCCGGCAGAGCAGCGTCTGCGCAGGGCCGCCGACACCATCCTCGGCGACATCTACGAGGCGGCGGCCGAAGAGTGGAAGGAAGCGGCCTACGTCGCCGACGTAAAGGCCGTCGTCCAGGACGCGCCGGAGCGGTGGCGGGCCTACGAGCGTGAAGCCAAGGCGCTGGAGTCGGCGTACGCGTACCTGCGTCAGCCCGAGGCGGCCCGGGAATGGCCGGCCGCGGTCTCCCGGCTCATCGACGCCCAGGACCGCACCCGCGCTGCCGCTGACATTTTCGAGGCCAGGGCCCGGGACATCGCCCGGGTCCACGCCCAGCACCTGTACGCCGACCTGGGCCACACCGCCGCCCTGGAAGCGGCCGGTTACCCCGAGGCCGGCAACTGGCACATCGGGGACGCCTTCGGGGGCTCCTACAGCAACTCCCTGACAAAGGATGTCGCCCGCCGCATCCGGGAGCAGGAAGACCACCTGGCGAAGGTCGCCCGCCTGTCCGGCACCACCAGCTGACCGGTCTGGTCCGCCTCGCCTTCAACCAACAGGAGCCCCCGATGCGGTTCGTCTACCTGCTCGGCATGTTCAGCCCGCTCATCGTCGCCCTGGTCGTCCTGCTGGCCCACTGACCGGTCCTTCGTCACCCGCCCACATCAGAAACGGAGAACACGCATGCCCTGGAACATGACCGGCTCCCGCGAGAGCGACGCCGAACCCCGACAGTGGCCGTCCCCGCGCGGGATGGTCCTCACGGTCCTGGGGGTCATCACCCTCGGGGTAGCGATCCTGTCGGTGGCCGTCAGCTACGACATCCTCGAACCCCGCTTCGGCGCCTGGGCGGTGCCCACCGTCGGGGCCCTGGACGCCCTGTGGGTCGTCTTCCAGGCCACCGAGATCCTCGCGGGCAACCACCGCCGCCGCGCGCGGCGGGTGCAGGTGGCCGGCCTCGCCCTCACGGCCGTCAACGCGGCTATCCCGACCCTGCACCTGATCTTCGCGGACTCCAGCCACTTCGACCTGGCGTTCGTCATCACCCCGCTCGCCATCGTCGCGACCAAGGGCGCCTGGTGGCTGGCCATGCCCTCGCTCGGCCGCAAGGTTTCGACCGGCACACGCCAGCGCATCGGGACCAAGCGCCAGACGGTCGCCGACCAGCTGGAGGAAATGGAGGCCGAAGCCGCCCACCGCATCGAGCTGCTGGCCCTGGCCACCACGCTGGAAGAGCAGGTGGCCGAAGCCGAGCAGACCTACCGCCAGTCCAAGCTCAGGATTCAGCAGCAGATGGTCGAAAGCCTCCACCAGCAGGCGGTGGACACCGAGAAGGCGATCGCGGAGAAGGCGCTGCCCGCTTCCGTGGCCGCCATCCAGCTTCCCGAGCTCGGCACATGGACGCCCGCCGCGCTGGCTCTGCCCGGCACACCCCTCGGCACGGTGACCAGCCCGGAACTCACCGGCCGGGACACCGACGGCACGCAGGTCAGGGCGCTGCTGGAGGGAACCGGCACGCCCGGCGGCACACCGGACGGGACGCCTGACGAGGACCCGGCACACGCAGCGGCACACGCTGCCATCGCCGAACTCGCCGCCGTCGCAGGCGTGCCGGCCCCACAGCCGGGCGGGACGGTGAGTGACGAGCAGATGGACGTTGTCCTGCGGCACCTGCGCTACAGCGAAGCCCCGCCGGACTCCTACCGGTCGGCCCGCGACGCCTACCGCGCGCTCGGCTTCGTCGGAAGTGAGGAGCGCATCCGCATCTCCTGGAACGCGCTCATCGCCAAGGAGCACGGCGCCCGCCAGAGCGATGACGCCGACATGCCCGAGGACACCGAGACCGAGCCCGAAGACACCAACGCATAGCCGCCCATGACCGTCCGGCACCACCAGTGAGGGCCAGCCCGCACCCTGCGGGCTGGCCCTTGCTGCGACTGCCGGAAGCACGCACCACCGCAGTCGACCTGGTGCAGACCCGGCGAGTGACCCGGCGAGTGGACCGAGCGTCCGCAGACCCGGCAAGCAGACCCGGCGAGCACCCGACCACCCCGCAGAAGCCGAACACGCGGCGGGGCGCCCGTGTTCACGACCACCACGGAGAGCATGTGGGAAGGAAGAAACAGCAGGCCAGCGCCATGGCCGCTGACGATGGGTACGGGCAGGCGGCCGGCGCGATCGGCACCCTCGCGATCGCGTTCGGCATCCTCGCCGCCATCAAGGACAAGCTCGGTCTGTCCTGGCCGGCCACCGTCCTGCTCACCGCCGGCGCGCTGGTCGCGCTCGGCTACACCGCCTGGCGGACCAAGGCCCTCTTCAAGGCGATGTGGGCGAAAGAGAAGGAGCCCGCGGCAGCTCTGAAGCAGGAATCGTCATCGTCCACGGCATCGGCCGGTGAGGCTGAGGCGGCCGTGGAAAACGTCCCGGTACATCCGGAGTTGACGGCTGCGCTGACCACGGCTGGTGCGATCGGCCGGGACCAGGTCATCCGGCAGGACGAAGCCACCGTCACCGACGTCCAGACCGGCAGCCTCTACGACTTCCTCGTGCCCAAGGGGCGTACCTATGAGGACGTCGAGAAGAAGTTGGGCACGGTGGCCGGCATGTTCGGCGTGACCCGCCTGCATCTGAAAATGGAGCGCAGCCGGGACAACGAACGGCGCGTCAAGCTCCTCAAGCTGCACGAACCGCCGTTCACCCACCCGTTCCCTGCCCCGACCCGGCAGGAGATCGCGACGTTCGCGGGGGTGCCGCTCGGGCATGACGTCACCGGCCAGCTGGCCGGTGTGCCCACGTTCGACAAGGCGTCCATGCTGGTCGCCGGCATGACCCAGATGGGCAAGACCACCCTGATCAACGGGCTCATCACCTGCCTGCTGATCGCCTACGGCGACTTCGAACTGTATCTGCTGGACGGAAAGTTCTGCGGACTGACCCGGTTCGAAAAGGCCGCCTTCCGCTACGAGTCGTCCGACGATCCGGCCGTCTACGAGGACATGGTCGATGAGCTGAACGGCCGCTCGGACAGGCGTTATGCGGAAATCAAGGAAGCCGTCCAGGACCGGAAGCCGTTGCCGAAGTTCAAGCCGGTCATCTTCATCGTGGATGAGGCAGCCGACTTCTTCGCCAGCGACGAATCCAAGGAGGGAAAGGAAGACGCCCGGCGGATCGCGGAAAAGACCCGCTCGTTGGTCGCAAAATCACTGGAATCGGGTATCTCCACGATCCTCATGACCCAGCGTCCGTCCACGAACGCCATTCCAGTCATGGTCCGCGATCAATTCCTCTACCGGCTGTGCCTGTACGTGGCATCGTCCGGAACGGCCAAAGTCGCCCTCGGAGACACCTACTTCGAAACGGTCGCGCCGATCAACCCGGCACTCCTGGACCCGGACATCAAGGGCCAGGCCGTCCTGTTCACCCAGGGACGCTCCACACTGCTCCGCGGATTCAACTTCGAGGATCAGTTCATCTGGGACGTGGTCGATGAAGTGATCGACAGGCAGAAACAGGCGATCGAAGCCAACCCGGAATCTCCACTCACCAAGGCAATCGCCTTGCTGCGGAGCAACGAGGCAGATTTCATGCCCACGGCAGAACTGGCGCCCGCACTCGGAATCCACGAGGACGACGCCACCGAACGCGGAAAGCAACTGAGCAATTTGCTCGGTGTTTCCGCCAGCCGCACAGGAAAGGGCCGCGGCTACCTGCTGGCCGACCTCATCAAGGCCGCCAAATCCGGCTCGTGACCGTCACGAGGCACCGACAGACCACCGTCACAGGACCGTCATCCACCGTCATGGCACCGGCATGCCGCCTCGCGCATGCCGGTGCCATGACGGTCCCCCGGCGGTCCTCCATGACGGTCTTGACCAGTGCAAATGATCAAAAACGTCAGGAAGGAGGGAAACCGCGTTGCGAGCCTCTGTAGCCACCACGATCGGCATCGGGGCAACCGTGGCCGTCGTCGCGGCCGCGCTCGTCCAGGCCGCCGGCGACGACCCCGTCATGGGAGCCGCTCTCAGCCTGTCCATCCCCGCCCAATACCGGTCCCTCGTGCAGGACGCAGGAAATACCTGCCCCGAAGTCACACCCAACCTGCTCGGCGCCCTGCTCACACAGGAAAGCGGCTTCAACCCGAAAGCCAGCTCGCCTGTGGGTGCCGAGGGCGTCGCGCAGTTCATGCCGTCCACGTGGGAAACCCACGGCATCGACGGAAACGGCGACGGTAAACGCGACGTGTGGGATCCCGCAGACGCGATCCCCTCCGCCGCGAAATATCTGTGCGACATCGCCAAAGACGTCGAAGGCGTTCCCGGCAATGCGCAAAGCAACATGCTCGCCGCCTACAACGCCGGATCCGGCGCCGTCAAAAAATATGGCGGTGTGCCTCCCTACAAAGAGACACAGAACTACGTCCGATCGATCTCCGCACTCGCCAGCAAACCCGCAGGCGGTGGCGCAGCGACCGCGACCACAAAACAGGCCGCCGCTGCCATCAGCGCGGCCAGCGGAATGCTCGGCACACCGTATTCATGGGGTGGCGGCAGTCCAAGCGGCCCCAGCACGGGAATCTGCTGCTCCCCCAACGGGCACTCCGGAAAAACTATTGCCGGGTTCGACTGCTCCGGGCTCACGCTCTACGCCTACGCGAAAGCAGGCATCAGCCTGCCCCGCACGGCAGCCCAGCAGTACGCCGCATCCGAACCCGTCAAGCCGGGAGATGTACGCCCCGGCGATCTCGTCTTCTACGGCACAAGCGCCACCAGCATTCACCACGTCGGAATTGCCATCGGGGGCGGCTGGATTATCGACGCCCCCCGGCCCGGCACATCCGTCCGCATCGACCCCATGGACACGATGACCGACCTGTTCGCCGTCGCCCGCCCCGTTCCCTCCCAGAACAAGGAGATCTGACCCATGCTCAAGACCATCCTCGCCAAGCCCGTCGACATGTCCGTCGGCTTCAAGGACTTCTTCGACACCATCGGCCTCACCGGTGGGGGCCTGGTCACCAAGGGCATCGCCGCCGTCATCGCCGTGATCGCCCTCCGCATGCTGCTCCAGCTGTCCAACGACCCCAAGGGCGCCCTCCGTAAGGGCTCAATGGCCATCGGCACTCTGTTTGTCGCCGTGGTCCTGGCGCTGTACGGCGACACCCTGTTCTCCACCGTCACCAATGCCAAGGGCTGACGGCATGGCAGACAAGGACGACCCCTGCGACCTCCTCAAAGGCACGCCGGGCTACGACTACTGCGCGAAAGGCCAGGACTCGGGCGGCTCCCTCAGCCCCGGCAAAGGCGGAGGCGGCATCACGGACGGCGCCACCAGCACCGTCCGAGACCTCGCCGACAGCCTGATCAGAAAGATCGGGGGCTTAATTGCGCCGGAGCACGGATGGGCTCCAGAAAAGGCGGACAGCGGGCTGTACCGGGAGTTTCTGTGGCTCGGTCAGCATCTGGCGGTCGCGATCTTCGTGTGTGTGGTCGTTGTGTGCGCCCTGACCGCTTGGCAGGGCGTACCCCGGCTGCGGCAGATGGGCGCGTCGACCGGGTGGACCCTGGCGGCCGTCGCCGGCATGGCGTCGATCCCCGGGGCGGTGATGCTGTTGAACCGGGCGGTGAGTGCGGCGTTCACGGCCATGTTCAGCAGTGACGAGTCAACGCTGTTCTCCGTGATCAGCAACGACATGGATCACGGAGCGGACGCGGGGAACCCGCTCGCGGTCTTGATCATTCTCGCTGCTCTGGTCGTGGCCATGGCCTTTGCCGCGCTGGTGTTCATGACCCGCCAGCTCGGCATCCTGATGTTCGTGTGCATGGCGCCCTTGGTGCTCGCGTCGCTGGCACGAGGGGGCGACACGTCCGCGGTCAAGACGTGGGCGATGCGGTTGCTGGGGCTGATGTTCGCTCCGTTCGCGCTGCTGTTGCTTTCCCCGTTCGTTGAGCTGGCCAAGGGCTCGCTCGTGGTGGATGCCGTGCTCCTGGTCGCCGCGGACGCTCTGATGCTGCGGATGATCTTCCATGGGATTCCGTACTTCGGGCCCAAGGTGGCTCGGGGTGCCCGGGCCTTGGTGGAGCGCCGCACGGACAACCGGCTTGCCAGGGCGGTTGTGCGGGCCGGCGCACCCGACATGTACGAGAGGGAGAACGTCCCGCGGGCTCCCCGCATCGTGGACACTCCGGGCCGCGCGATGTCGCAGGATCGCGGGGTTCTGTTCGCCGCCTACGGCGTCAGGCCCAAGGAGCGGCCAGGCCGGCTGACCACCACATCGGATGTCGCGAAGAAGACGCGGGAAGCGAGCGAAAGCGCGGCCCGTCGTGCGCAACTCCATGAGGTGCGGCAGCGGTACCAGCCCGCGACGGCCCGTGCGGGCGCGCCGCCGGCTACTCCGCCGGTCACCACGCCGGGTCCCGCCCCGGCCGCGGGTCCGGCACCCACCCGGCCGACCACCCCGTAACGAGTCGCCCGTCCCTGCCCCGGCGCCCGCTCTCCCGCCCACTGGCGGTGAGAGCGGGCGCCGGGGCCTTTCACGACCCCAGATCATGAGGAGGTTCCATCCCGTGTACTCCCTGACACCCGGTTACCGCATCCCTGCCCTGCAGCGCGGACTGAGCCCTGTTGAATCCCTGCTCACGAAGGCGAACGCGGGTGTCGGGAGCGCCGTGCTGATGTCGGCGATGCTCACCCCGCCACCGGTGTGGACGTTCGGCGTGGTCGGCGTGGCCGCGACGCTGCTCAACGTCGCGCCGGGACCGCGTTCGGTCGGCCGGTGGGCGACGGTCGGCTATCGGCACCTGCGTGAGCGCACCGTGCCCCCCTCCATGACCGGGCAGCCCGGGGCGACGGCGACATGGACGCTCTACCCGGGTCACGGCACCATGCAGGACGACGCGCGCCGGGCCGCGTTTCATGACGCGTTCTCCCGCGCGCTCACGTTCGCCGGCGGACAGGCCCGCGCCGCAGGCATCCAGGTCCACGTCACCCACCACGCCGCCGTCGGCGACTGCACCGACCACACCCAGACGGTGTCCGTCCACGTCCCCAAGGGGCTGGTCGGCCAGCCCGACCGGATCCTCGCCACGCTGGAGGGCGAGTTCGCCCGGCTGGGTGCTCTCACGCCGGTGGACCCGGAGCCGATCCTCGCCGTCACCGACCGCGGCGCCGGCTGGGTCGGCCTGGACGACGGACGGTACGCGGCCACCGCCCGGATCACCGCCTGGCCCGATGAGACCGGCGGTGATCTCATGCAGCAGCTACTTCTTGGCCAGGACAGCGACCGGTCGATGTCAGTGCTGTACCGGCCGCTGACCGCCGCTCAGTCCCGCAGGTCCACGAAGTTGAAGGACGCCGCGGCCGGCGCCTTCACCACCGACAAGATCAAGGCGGAGGCGCACGAGATCGCCAGCGGCACCACCAAGGAAGCTCTCGTACGGGGCGACTCCCTGGTGGACATCGACGCCTACCTGACCGTGTGGGGCGACAGCCCCGAGGCCGTCACCGACGCCCGCTGGCAGGCATCCCTGGCCGCTGACCGGCACCGCATCCGTCTCGACTGGCTGCCCGGCCAGCAGCACCGCGCCCACGTGATGACCACCCCGCACGGAGCCTCCACCCGGAAAGGGGCGATCCTCTGATGATCCGCCTGCCCTCCACCCACGCCGCGATCACGGCGCCCCTGGTCGCCTCCAGCGCACGCTTTCCCGGCGTCCCCATCGGCCGGTCCCTGCTCGACGGCCGGCCGTTTCACCTCTCCCCCGTCCAGACCGACGCTGCCGTGCTGCCATCAACCAACAGCCTCGCGTTGGGAGGGCTCGGCTCGGGCAAGTCCACAACGGACAAGGTCTGGCTCCGCCGCGAGATCATCGAGAACGGCCACCAGGCCGTCGTCATCGACAGCTTCGGCGAGGACGGATCGGGGGAGTGGGCGCGCCTGACCCACTCTCTCAAGGGCCGCGTGATCGAGGCCGGGAGTTTCACGCTGAACCCGTGCAGCCCTCTGTTCCCGCGTGAGGTCAGCGAGCATCTCATCCGCTCGCTGATCACGGCTGTCGAGCCGAGCGCCCTCCCCCCCGAGGCGGCGCACGCTCTCCAGCACGCCCTGAACCACCCCAAGGCCACCTCACTGAATGGCCTGATGGAAGCCCTAGTCCAGCCTGAAGACGGCAGGTGGCCGGCAGCCAGACTGAGCGAGTGGGGGGTGGGCGCCGCCGTCGCGCTGTCCCGTTACACCGATGGCAGCCTGCGCGGGCTGTTCGACGGCCAGGACGCCGGCCTGCCTCCGACGGACCTGCCGATCATTTCCTTTGATTTCTCCCGCCTGGACCGCAACAGCCCGGCCATTCCCTCACTGATGGCCGCGGTGTCGTGCTGGCTGGAGCACGTGTGGCTGCCTCAGTCGACCGCAGTGCACCGCCACCTGGTCCTTGAGGAGGCGTGGCAGATCCTGGTGTCCTCCGACACAGCCGAGCTGATCCAGCGCCTGGTGAAGAACTCCCGCAAGGCCGCGCTGTCATTGAACGTGGTGATGCACACGCTGTCCGACCTCGGCACCGGTAAGGCCCAAGACCTCGCCCGGCTGTGCGAGGTCGCCCACGTCGGGCGCCTGGGACCGGAGGAAGCGGCCATCGTCGGTGCGCTGCTCGGCCTGCCCGCCTGGGCCATCGACAAGATCCCGACCCTGGACCCGGGCCAGGCGGTGTGGAAGGTCGGCCCCGACTACGTCGATGTCATCCAGACCGTCCTGAGCGAGGAAGAGGCCATACTGACCGACACCTCATCGCGGCGCCGCATGGCGCAGCAGGTTCTGGCGCGCGATGACCTGGCGGCCGACCAGGACACCGCTGCGGCGCAGACGGAGCTGGAACCCGGCGCGGACGGTGACGAATACCAGAGCGAAGGTCTGCCGCAGCCAGTCGAGCCGCACATCGGCGACGCTGCTGCAGACGACGTTGTTGGGGAGGGCGATTGGGACTGGGATCTGCCTCCGAACGTCATCGACTCCAGCGAATTTGACCTGGCCCGGCATGAGCGGGTCCTGCAGCCTGCGCTGGAGGGCCGGTTCGATGAAGCTGCTCAGCTGGCAGCCGTGTGCGAGCGGGAGGACATCAACGCCCACGGCCTCAACTCCACTCAGGCTCTTGCCTGGTTGGAGACCCGAGCGCAGGTGGCAGAACTGCGCGGGGAGCCCGGACAGGCCGTGCAGCTGCGCGCTACCGTCGCCCGTATGGGCAACGACGCCGAATGGTTCGAGAAGAGCGGCGACCGGACGTCTCCGGCATGGCACAGCGTTCCCCAGCCGCCCACACCCGCACCGGCACTCGGCGGCGAGCAGACGGAACGGTCGCGCCGGCGCACTTGGCCTTACGCCGCCGTCATCGCAACCCTGGCCCTCGCTGGCACGGGCGTATGGCAGCACGCCCAGAATGAACAGCACACCCAGGAACGGCAGGAGAAAGCGGCCGCCTACAAGGGCAGGTCCGGGGCGGCGCTCACCATCGACGGCGTCAAGGCCGAGATTGTGGCGCACTGGAGCACTGACAGGGATCGCGTGATCCTGGAGCTGAGTTCGTATTTCGATCGGAACGCTCGGTATCTGCGCCTTGATGCGTCCGACAAGACTGCCAGCAGTGTCCGGGAGAACGGATGGTTCCCTAAGGACCCCGAGATCGAGCTGCCGGTGGAGGATCCTCTGGCCGATGTGACGGTTCGGATAGCGGTCGGCGGACGAACCTGGAAGGAAGGCACTCGGGGAACTTCCCGGTCGATCCGCCTGTCCCCGACCGGGATTGCGTACGACGCAGAGACTGGAGAGAGCCTCCCTTCCGATCTTTGACGCACGCTCTTCTCCCGCTGATGGCTCGCACCCAAGGTGCGGGCCATCAGCGTTTGCGCCTCCAAGCAGGCCAGCGCCGCCTTCGGGCGCTCTGGCTGCTTCAACTGCCGCTCATCACGCCCCGCCGGAATGCCACATCGCCGGCGGGGCGCCCTCATCTGTGCCCAGACCTTGCTGGAGGAATCGCTCGTGCTCACCCCCCGACCCCGCCGCCGGATCGGCCGGCCCCGCCCGCAGCGTCCCGGCCCCCGCTACCCGCACCGCCCCGGCCGGCTCCCTGGCACTTGGAGCAGGTGATGGCCGACCAGACCGAGGACCTGGTCGACGTCGACCCGTACGACCCCGGCGACGGCTCCCTACCGGTCTTCCGGTGGAGGCAGGCCGGGCACGCGAACCTCGCGACCCGCCGCCAGCTGCGGGAGATGGGACTGCGCCCCGGCGGCCAGGAGCCGATCGCGCGGATCGAATGCCGCGGCGGGAAGCGCTTCGCGTGGTTGTACCGGATCGACCTGGCGAAGCCGGTACGGCCGATGACGCTGGCCAAGGAAGCCGCGCTCGATCGCGCGATGGCAGCGAGGCAGACCTGTCCCCGGTGCCGCCGACGTTTTGACGCGTGCTTGCCCTTGCGCACCCTCGGCATGTGCCTGGAATGCCACGACGGAACCCCCGCCACCCCTGGGACCTACACCCTCCCCCCTGACACCACCCATCACCTCGCCGCCTGAGCAAGCCGGCCGAAGGAGTACTCACCCATGACTCTTGCCTGGTCCTCCCGCACCCCAGCCACGCCCACCGCCACGGCGGTCCCCAGCACCGCAGCCGTCGACGCGGACCGGAACCTGGACGCCGCATGCGCCACGGTGGCGGGCGAGATCGCCCGAACCGACGGCAAGGCATCCCTGCTGCTGGCCTTCAACGGCGCCGTCTTGGCCGGCCTCGCGTCCGTCGCCGACGCGGACCTGCCGCTGCTCACCCGGGCTTTAGGTGAGGCCGCTGTCCTGGCTCTGGCCGCGGCCGCTGTGCTGCTGCTCCTGGTGGTGCGGCCCCGCCTGGGCGGCGATGACCGCGCGTCTTTTCCGTACTGGGCCGGCCTGTACGACGACCACGAGATCGTCGCCTGCATGCAGGGCGACAGTCGGGCCGCCCGTATCCGGGTGTTGTCGCGGATCGCGGTCGGCAAGTACCGGCAGTTGCGGCGTGCGGTCGACCTGAGTCTCGCCGCCCTGGCCCTGCTCCTGCTGGCCGGCGCCAGTGCCCTGGTCTGAGGGTCCTCCGTCCCGCCCCGCTCTCTCCAGTGCTGTCACTGGTGTGGGCGGGGCCGGGTGGTGGACCGGACAGCCCGGCCCGGCACCACGAACTGACTGGGAGAACCGCATGACCGAGACCCTGCACAGCCCGGCCCGCGCGTTCGGCGCGGACTCCCCGCTCGCCTATCTGCTGGACCTCGCCGACCAGGCGAGCGGCGCCCCCTCCGACCAGGAGCAGCGCGACGACGCCGAGACCGCCGCGGCGCATCACGTCTACCAGGCCTACGCCTACTCCCTCGCCGGGGCTGTCGATGCGGTGGCGTGGCAGGGATATCCGGCTGTCCGTGAGGCCGGCGGCCGGCGGTGGGAGGCGTCGGCGGTGGCGTGGCTGGATGGCGGACTGTGGCTGCACCACACCCTGCGCGTCACCGAGGCCGACGGTGCGAGCGACGTCCTCACGCTGATCGTGCCGTGCACGTGCGGCTGCGGTTACGTCGACATCGGCCTCGACTCCGAGGACGTCCTCATCGACATCCTGACGGAGTTGCGGCCCACCGTCGGCCGCTCGCCGCACGACGACCGGGACCCGCTCGACTGCGCCAGCGTGAAAACGGTCCCCTACATCGGCCACATCGGCTCGCCCGGCTCCTGGCGGTAGTGGGACCCGGGACGGCCGCAGCATCGGCAAGGCGACCGCCCCGGGCGCTTTCATCTCCGTCACAGGATGCAAGCCCCTCCAGCATGCCTGACCTGCGCTCACGCCGGAACCGAATGATCAAAGCGAAAGGCGCACCCCTGGCCTGCAAGCACCGGGTGCGCCTTTCTCATACCCCCGCCCCGAAGGGCGAGAACAGGAGCCATCATGCCCGCCCCCACCGCATTACGTCAGCCGTCCCGCACACTCGTCATCGCCGCGGCCGCCGTACCGCTCGCCCTTGCCGCCCTCGCCGACGACGTCCGCGTGCGCCGTCAGCTGGACGCTGCCCGGAAGGATCCGCTGTCCGGCCTGCCGGGCCGGCCCGATCTCCTGGCCTTCACCGAACGCCTCCTGGACACCGAACGCCGGGACGCCGCGCACGTCCTGGTGCTCGACGCCGTCGGCTTCAAGACGGTCAACGACACCTTCGGGCACGCCGCCGGCGACGCCGTCATCCGCCATATAGGCCAGCGCCTGGCCCGCTGGACGTCGGGCCGCCAGGCGATCGCGGCCCGGCTGGGCGGGGACGAATTCGCCGTCACCGCGGTCCTGCCGAACGCGTCCGCGCTCGCAGACATCACCGCGCTGCGCGAGCAGCTGCAGCAACCCCTCACCCACGACGGGCGCACCCTGCACGTGGGCATGTCGGTCGGGATCGCCCGCGTCGCGGATCTGCCCGGCGAGGACGCGAGCCGCATTGTGCGCGGCGCCGACACGGCCATGTACAAGGTCAAGACGGGGGCGCAGACCTTCCCCTATCTGGCGACCCGCGAGGACGCCTACGCCGACACGGTCAACGGCCGCCGCACCGGCCGCACCGGCACCCACCTGCCCGTCGCATGAGCGCGCAGCCCGCACCGGAGCCGACGCCACGCGATGGCCGTCGCCGGAAGCCGCTGTTCGAACCCGGCCTCATCCCGGCCCCGGGCGCCCTTCTGGACTGGCTTGACAGCAGGCACTTCGACCGCTGGCAGGACCTGCCGTGCGTGCTGTGCACGCAGCCGACACCGATGCGCTCCCACCACGGCGAACCCGTGCACAAGACGTGCGCCGAGGACTGGCTCAGCGCGCATCCCAGTGAGGCCCGCCTTGGACGGTTCGCCTCCGACGTCCAGCCCAAGCGCCGGCGCGACGACACCTCCGCCCACGCCTGACCCCACCCCCAACTGACTGTTCCGCATGGAGGACTCACTCATGAACCGGCCCCCGGCTGTCTACCAGGACGCCGACAAGATCCCCTTCCCTGTCTTCTCCTCCCCGACCGCATGCCGGCGCAGCCCTCACCTGTTCTCCCACGACCGGCTCACCACGCCGACAGCCCAGGCCGACACCGAGCAGGCCAAGCGACTGTGCGCCGGCTGCCCGATCGCGGCGAGCTGCCTGAAATGGGCGCTGGCCCACCCGTCCGAGACCCGTGTCGGGGTATGGGCGGGCACCACCACCCGCCAGCGCGCCCACCTCCGCCGGCGGCTGGCAGGCCGCCTCGGCACCCGCTGGGTCAGCGTGATCGCCCACCGCGACCAGCGCCGGCAGCCCCACGCCACCCGCGTCGCCCGTTCCACCCAGGCGAAGTCCGCCGCATGAGCTCCTTCAGCGCGACACCGGGCCAGCCCGACTGCCACGAAACCGTCTGACGACCACGGGGACGGCCAGCCTTGCCTCTGGCCGCCCCTGAGCATTGCCACCCCATACGAAAGGGCCCTCATGAACTCCCGCATCCCCTCCCGCCCACCGATCGTCGTGCTGTGCGGGTCGACCAGGTACTGGGAGCAGCTCGCCGAAGCCAATCTGTACGAGACCGCAGCCGGCCGCATCGTCCTGGCGCCCGGCTGCAACATGAAGCAGCTACACCCACTGTGGGCCACTGCCGCCCAGGCCGACCGCCTCAAGCAAATCCTGGACGACCTGCACCTGCGGAAGATCGACCTCGCCGACGAAGTCCTGGTGGTCAACCCAGACGGCTACATCGGCGACAGCACCCGCCGCGAGATCGACTACGCCCGTAACCTCGGCAAGCCCATCCGCTACACCCACTCCGCAACCGAAACAGCGCCCCGGCGGTGAGCGGCATGACCGGCCCCGCCGGGTGAGCCCCGGCGTGGGCGGCCTGACCACATGGCAGCACCACTGAGGCCCGTGCCCTGCGAACGTCGCAGGGTACGGGCCTCTTTTGCGTTACAGCCCTTCGCCGACCGGACCTGGTCCGGCGACGAGGGACCTTTGCTGATCACACACAGCCCGTTTGTTGTCCGCGGACAACAAACGGCGTACTACCCGAGCAGAGTGGTCACGAAGTGGGTGACCGTCTCACTGGCATTCACGAGAGCAGGGATGCCCTCTTCCATGGCGTAGTGGACGCTCAGGTCAACGGCCTCCCACAGGGCCGCACCTGCGAAGGCGTAGAAGGTGGCACCTGTCGGGGCTACCGGGTCGGGCAGCCAGTGCCGCGGGGGGTGATAGTCGATGGGCTGGGATTTCTTGGCCGCTGACCTGCTCGCGCGGGCCTTCCGTGTGATTAGCTGGAACACGGCATGTCCTCTGCTCTGCTGTGGTGGATGCTGCCGGAACGGGCCCTTCCGCCGGGGTATTCGACGCCTACCGGTGTGGGGCCCGTTGCTATTCAACTCCTAGCGCCTCAGGCGCTTGTGCCACGGGATCAGTCGGTTGTACGGAGCAGGGTGCGCAGCCATGCAGTGACAGCGCCTGGTACCGCGCCGGTCAGCGCCAGAAGCACAGATCCGGCTTCTGGGTGCAGAACATCGGTTGTGAGAAGCAGGCCAATGCATCCGATCACCGCCGTCACGGTAAGAGACGTCCAGGTGAGCACGACGGTGTACCTGGCGTCCCGGCGGCGCTGATGTTGCATTATCAGCTGGGCCCGCTTCCTGATCCGGTCGTGCGGGATCGCTTCGACTTCCATTCAGAAATCCCCTCCCTTCTGCATATAGCTGTCGAACAGGGCTTGGGCGGCCTCCGATGAGGCACCCACCGTCCGGTCGATCCTCTGCTCGATGCGAGAGGTCATCGGTCCGACGGAGTTCTTGTTGACGTCCATGCGCTTGGAGGTCTCGTGTACGGTCCAGCCGAAGACGCGGCGGGCTTCGTAGACGTGAAGGGCTTCGTTGACGCGAAGGGTGCCTTCACGGAGGGCCTTGGCCTGGCCCGCTTTGTCGATAGCCGCGATGGCCCTCAGCGCGGCTAGCGCTTCCGGCCCGGCCACGTCGCCGAAGAGCCTGACGTAGTCGGCCGTGGACCAGGAGGCTGGCTCCCACCGGCTCGGCACCCTGCGCAGAGCGTGCACCGAGAAGACTTCCACGAGGCGGAAGAGATGCCCGCGAGGATCGTTCTCGTACCGCATCCAGCCGGCCCGGATGCGAGAGAAGGACCGCTCGGCGATGTCGAAGATGTCTGCCCGCGGGTCCGAGCAGAGAGTGAAGGCGCACCGTAACGCCTCGCCGTAGTGCGCGGTCTCCAGCTCTTCCTGAGCTGCTTCAATCTCGGGCGTCAGATCGTATTCAGGAAGCCTTGGCTTCCATTCCCTCAGGTTCCGCCCCAGCCGCACCCTGTCCTCCTTGTCCGGTCTCCCACCCTCACGGTCGCAGAGTGACGTACATCCGTTGTGCGCCAAGTCCGGTGCGGGCAGGGGGAGGCGGGGTTCGAGGCCTGCATGAAGTTCGTTGTCCGCGGACAACGAACTTCACTATCGGCTCTGGGCGCCCAGCTGTTATCGCGGAAGAGCACATCCACATGAAGCATGGCAAGGGGTGCACAAGGCAATACGTGATGGTGAGTAAGGTAGCCCCATGACTGCTCCGTACGACCCGAACGAACGGGAAAAGGTAGTTGCGAAGCTGCCCGTGCAGCTACGCCGCGAACTCAAGATCCGCGCCGCCGAGGTCGGCGTGGACATCCAGAACGCCGTCACCGCTGGCGTCAAGGCATGGCAGAAAACGGACAAACACCCCACCGTTGACACCGTCGGCGGCTCCAGCTTCTCCACCTACCTGCCCACGGGCCTGTACGGGGAGCTCAAGGTCACCTGCAAAGCCCGAAACCTCACCTACAACCAGGGCATGGCCCAAGCCATCCGCGGATGGCTCGACGCCACCCCGTCGCCGCGGCGCGAGGCCCCCAGCATCAGCGGCACCCGTCGGCTGATCATCGGCAACCAGAAGGGCGGCGTCGGCAAGACCAGCGTGGCGGCCGGCATCGCCACGGCTCTCGCCGAGACCGGCAACAAGGTCGTCCTCATCGACTTCGACCCGCAATGCCACCTGACCCGTCAACTCGGCCACGAACTGCTCGACATTGAGGAGCCGAGCCTGGCCAAGCTGATGCTGGGCGAGACGAAGGAAGACATCCGCACCCTCCTTGTCCCCATAAAGGGCGGAGACTTCGAGGACCGTCTCTGGCTCCTCCCTGGATGCAAGGACGCCTTCCTCCTCGACGCCCGGCTCGCGACCAGCCGCCATGTCCGCATCCGCGAGACCGCCTTGGAGAAAGCCCTCGAACCGCTTGAGGAAGACGTCGACTACGTAGTCGTCGACTGCCCTCCCAGCCTGGGCTACGCGATGGACACCGCTCTGTACTACGGGCGGCTCCGTGCGGGTGAAGAACCTGACTCCTCCGGCATCGTCATCGTCGTCCTGGCGGAAGACTCCTCCGCGGACGCCTACGACATGCTTGACGAGCAGATCCAAGACCTCGCCGACGACCTCGACATCGACATCCCCAGCCTCGGCTTCGTGGTCAACATGTACGACAGCCGCAAGGGATACGTCGCCACGTCGTCCCTCGACAGCTGGCGAGAGATCGGCGAACCGCGTGTCCTCGCCATCATCCCCGAGCTGAAGGACCAGCGCGAAGCCGTGCGCGTCAAGAAACCCCTTCTCGTACACGCCCCCTACGGAGAGCAGGCCGAGGCGATGCGCAACCTGGCCCGGGAGATCAGCTGATGAACAAGGAAGCAGAACTCGGCAAGGGCGCATCCTTCAGCCGCACCAGTCGAGACCGCCGCAGCGACCGCGGGCGGGCCAAGGCACTAGCACAGGGCGACATCCCGCCCTACACACTCGTGCGCCTCCCCCTGGACGAGGTCGCCACGACCCCGCTCAACCCCCGGCGACGGTTCGGCACCGACGAAGACATCGCCCGATTCGGCGAAGAGCTCCGCGTAGCCCAACTCCACGCGTGCGTAGCCGTCACCCGCTCGGCTTACCTGGCCCTGTGGCCCGACCACGCCGAGCACCTCGATGAGGCGGCGCAGCACGTCCTCATCAATGGCGAACGCCGCGTCCGTAGCGCCCGCCACGTCTCCCTCACCCATCTCGACTTCGTCATCCGCGACGACCTCGCCGCCACACGCGAGACGTTCATCAACCATCTCCTGCGGGAGAACCTCTCGCGTGATGATTTCGACGTCATAGAGCGCGCCCACGGCGTCAAGTCACTGGTCGATGCGTGCGCAGAGGAAGCCGGACCGCGCGGAGCTCAGACCCGAGCTGCCGAGCAGCTCGGGCGTGACAAGTCCTGGATCACCAATCAGCTGATCCTCCTTGCCCTCCCCGAGGAACTGCAGGCCCGTCTCAGCGAAGGCACGCTGCCTGAGCGCGATGGCCGTGTGATGGCCCGGCACGCCAAAGAGAACGAAGAACTCGACGTTGAGGGTCTCCTCAACCACCTGGAGCAGACCAAGCAGGCTGAGAAGGACAAGAAGGCGAAAGCTGCTGCCGCTCTCGCCGCCGTAAACGAACCTTCTGAGCAGGCGGCGATCGAAGCCCCCGCGATCCCTTCACCCAGCGCACCGGTGGATATCGTGAATCCGGCGGGAGGTCTTGGAGAGCCTGAGACGAGTGACTGGTTGTCCGCGGACAACAAACCAGCATCCGCAGAAGAGTCGGCCATCCCTGACGACGACCCTCTCGAACAGCTGGAAGACTTCCGACGCAAGGCAGTCAAGTTCGCCAACGACATGACCGGCCTCGAAGAGACCTACCGGCGAGCCTCCAAAGCAAACCCTGAACTCGCCGAGTCGCACCTGAAGCAGATCTTGGAACGACTGGACCGAGTCGGGCGCCATCTCCAGCGCCGTCCTAAGCAAGCGCAAGAAGCCGTATAACCACACCACCCGTGGGTTGGTTCGTTGTCCGCGGACAACGAACCAACCCCATAGCCGGTTCCGACACCGCCGGGCGCCGGGGAAAACCCACTGCGTGCGGCATAGCGCAACTACGGGACTCCATGGATGACCATGCAGCGGCTGAGCCGTTCCCGATCCCGAACGACCGCGCCCACCTCCTTCGTGCCCGCAACGGCTACCTGTCACGTGACGACTGGCGTCAGCGCCTCACTCGGGCGGGGGAGGCGACTGCCCGGCTGCTTGAACTGGTCAATGGAGCGGTAACCGAACATCGGAAGATCAGCGACTCCCTCGTGGTGGTGAATCCCCCGGTCTACCCGACGACTGAGCAGCTGGCCGCCCGATACCTCGCGGATCATGATCCGGTGGCACGGCGTGCAACGCGACTATTGCCGGTTGCGTGCACTGATCTGTGCGCCGCCGAGCGCGGTGACCGTGGTGGTCCCGAGCGCGCCCACGGTAGCCGCGGCATCGGCCCTGTGGATCAGTGACAGCACCACCACCGCGACGATGGAGATCAACCCGGTCAGGACGATCGCCCATGTCAGGGAGGTAGAGCTGGGGTGTGGGAGCGCGCTTGAGGTACCTTCGATGGGCGTCACGCGGTCAGTTCTCCTTACAGCAGGACGGACCACCTCGACGTAACGAGAGGGAGACCTCCGAGCGGCCAGCCGCCAAGCAAGGACCGCGAAGGGGTCTCCCTTCGTCATGCCGAAGGGCTTTCGGTAGTCGACAACCCTACTAAGCGGTGTTGACAACACTGCTGATGTCACCCCCTGTCCAACGCTGCCGACGGCCCGCGGACCATGAGCGGAGGGAACAGATTTCCGACGTTCAGCTAGCGTGGTTGTTGAGCTCTGCCCCCCGTTCCACCCGGCGCCGTCCGTGCAGGTCAAAGCCGCGTCACCTTCGGGCGTTGCCGGTAGCCCCGCCGAAGTAGGCGCGCCATTGCCGTGATCCTTATCACCAACTTGTCGTCGGTTCCATACGCGTCGGCATGAGGCCGAACTTCTCCCCCGTCTCCACCAGGTCGATACCGCGAACCGCCTTCTTTGCAGGTAGGAGCCCTCGATGACCTCCGCGGGTGCTGCCCCCGTCGAGTTCGACCTGCATGCTCGGGACGAAGATGGCGTCGGCGGAGTCGTAGTCGATGCCGGCGGCCCAGAGGGCGGTGCGGACCGCCACCAGGTCGGTGGCCTCAGAGATGACCTCGAAGGTCTCGCCGAGGACCTTCTCGGCGCCCGCGTCGAGGACGGCGCCCTCGGCCAGCTCGCACTTAGGGACGAGCGGCGCGGTTCGGTTCTCGGTGAGGCACTCGATGAACACAGCGATGCAGTTCGGGCCGGATCAGCTTCATGAAGAGGTCACCGGGCTTGGTATCGATCCTGGCTCGTGGCACTTGAAAGGACCATCCGGAGGAAGCGCCCGGCGAGGCGCGGTGCGCGGCTGTGGGGGCTGGTCAAGACGGGGGATTCGGTCGGGCAGAAACGCTTCGCCGCCAACGCGTGGTGATTGGCCCACGGCATGGGGTGGTTCCGGCTACTGGTGGGCTGAGGTGCTCATGTGACGGGGAGGGTTGGCCGGTGGTTCTGGAGATGAATGTTGCGGTGCTGCTGGCGGTCATCATCGTCATGCGGCTGCGGCGGCGTACTGAGGCCCGAAGCCGCAGCGACGAGAAGATGACCGTCGTGATCGTGTTGGCTTTCGGCGTGCTGATCGCCCCAACCGCGTTCGGTCAGACCGTGTTCGACGTCGTTGGTCAACTCGCGCAGGGCGTCACCCAATCGGGCAGCCCTTGAACTCTGCACCCTTCCCGATGCCCGCCTCCATGAAATCGTGCGCAGACAGCTGGGTGAGTGACGACACTTGCTCCATGACGCTGGATCGCGCCGCTGCGGCGCCGCCCTTGTTGGTCCCCTCCGGCGAGGCGATCAACCCGATGCTGCTGCACCGGCCGATGCTGCTGCCCATCCTCGACACCAATGCAGTGATGGTCGAGGCCTGCTCCCTGGCCAAGCACGCCGGCAAGCCCGGCAGGTTCGCCGGTCTCGCAGCGACCGGCCGCGCCACCCCGTACATCGCCGCGCACGTCCTTGGTGAGATCGACAGACACCTGCCGAGGCTGGCCGAAAAGCATGAAGTGTCGGAACGGCTGGCGCGTCGCGCACTCGACCGGCGGGTTCTGCCCGTCCTGCGGGTGGTCGACCTGGAGATCCGTGACCACCTGGCCCCGCAGACACGACACATCCTGAGAGTCGACCCGGAAATGCCGCGCCGGCACCGGGGCGACCCGGACGATGCGCCCACGATGGCCCTCGCGGAGTTCCTCGCCCCCTGCATCATCATCAGCAAGGACAGCGTCTTCTTCCGCTTCGGGCTCGGGGTCGTGGAATGGATCCCTCTCGCGCAGAACCTGCTGCGCCTGGCCGGCCTGGAGGCCACCGCCTCGAACGCGGTGGTATTCATCGAGCTGGCCCTGCGGCTGTTCGGCGCCGGCGCTCACCGCATGGGCGTCCTCGCCGCGCGCAATCCGGTGCTGGCCGCGGCCGCCGCGAGCGGCCTGTTGTGGTGGTGCCACCGCAACGGCTACCTGTCACGTGACGACTGGCGGCAGCGCCTCACCCGGGCAGGGAAGGCGACTGCCCCTCTGCTGGAACTGGTCACTGGAGCGGTGACCGAACACCGGATGATCAGCGAATCCCTCGTGGTGGTGAATCCCCCGGTCTACCCGACGACTGAGCAGCTGGCCGCCCGATACCTCGCGCGCTGCGGCCGGTCCCTGACCCCCGGCGAGCTGCGCGATGCGCTCGCCCGGAATGACCACACGGCTTCCGCCGCACTGCTGAGGCGGACCATGCTCACGCACCGTGCGTTCGTCCGCGCCCCCGGAGACCTGTGGACCATCGGCCGCCGAGCAGGCGATGCGCTTTCTTGATCACCCCGAGTAGCAGTAGGCCGCGCTCGGCACGCGTGGTGTTTGTGTGCTCGTGGGGTCCTCTGAACAGGCAACGTTGATCAATTTGAGATGAGCGAACTGCCTCGTATCATGTGAAGTTGTGTAAGCCCGGGTCGAGTTGACCTGCTCTGGGACCGACGGCCTCAAAAAAAACTCCGTCGAGAGTAAGGCTTGGCGGATTCAACCGGTGGCCGCAAGGAGTTCTGTGAACTTCTCTGATGGTGTCAGATAGCCGAGTGTTTTGCGGGGGCGGCTGTTGAGGCTGTCCTGGATGGCAGTGAGGTCGTCTCGGCTGACGACGCTCAGGTCACGTCCCTTGGGCAGGTACTGCCTGAGCAGTCCGTTGGTGTTCTCGTTGCTGCCGCGTTGCCAGGGTGAGTGGGGATCGCAGAAGTAGACCGGGATCCCGGTGGCCATGGTGAACTCAGCGTGTCTGGACATCTCGGCGCCTTGGTCCCAGGTGATCGTCCGGGCCAGTGACGTCGGCAGTGCGGTGATGGCCTTCCGCATGGCTGCTTCCACCTGTTCGGCGCTCTTGCCGTCCGGAAGCCCGGGTTCATCAGTCGGTGGGCATGTGGGAGTGCTGAATCCGGGGGCTGACCTGGGGTTATGGGCATGACGAGGCCCCGGTGCCGTGTGCCCACGGTGCCGGAGCCTGTTTTCGCTGGTGAGGGGCTATTCGGGGGTGGTGAGGCCGCTCATCTTTGGCGGTCGCGAGACGGCGCAGTCCTTGAAGAGTTTGGTCTGGGTGTCGGTCAGGCGGGTGGTCTGCCGGAGGGTGCCGGCAGGGCCGGTGAGGGTGACCTGGTGGATCCGGCCGAGTTCGGTGTTGATGCGGGGCCAGGTGTGGCCGGTGGCGCGTTCGGCGACGCGGATCAGCAGCAGGGCGAGCCAGCACAGCAGCACATGGGTGTGTATCCGCTCGTCGAGGCGGTGGTAGACCGGCCGCAGGTCGAGCGTGGTCTTCATGGTGCGGAAGGCGCGTTCGGCTTCCAGGAGGTTCTTGTAGCCGAGCGCGACGTCCTCGGCGGACAGGTCGGGATCGGAGGTGGCGAGCAGGTACTTGCCGTCCAGGCGGGCTTCGGCGGCGACCTTGGCGGCGTCGACGGACAGCCGCCCGGTGGCCGGGTGCTGCTTGGCCCAGCGCCCGAGCGTGGGGTGGTCGCGCAGCGCGCACTCGGCCTTGCGATGCACCGCGTCGGAGGGGGCCGTGGGGCGCTTTCCGGTCTTGGCCGTCTTGGCCTTCGCCTTCTTGGCGTCGGCCTCCCGCGCGGTCTTGATGCGGGCCAGCTCCTGGCGAACGGCGGTGAGCTGGTCATCGCGTCGTGCGGCGTCGCGCATCGCCTCCACCGGGTTGTGGCAGATGATCCAGCGGCGGCCGTCGTCGCCGTCGAGGCGGACTTCCTTCACGCGCAGGTTGTCGCGGACCTGCTGGTAGCGGCCCTGCCGGGCGAGGGCCTGGTCCGCGAGGCGGGAGCCGGCGCGCATCTTGGCGCCGGTGATGTAGTGGCCGCCGGCGCGCTTGAGGTAGGTCTGGTTGGCTTCGGAGGAGAACCCGGTGTCGCACACGGTGACCACACGGCCGAGCCGCCAGTCCCGCAGGCCGTCCTTGACCTCGGTGATGACGGTCTGGTCGTTGGTGCCGCCGGGCCAGGTCCAGCAGCGCACCGGGATGCCCTCGCGGGTGACCGCGAGGCCGATGACGATCTGCGGCAGGTCCTTGCGGTGGTCCTTGGAATGCCCGTACTGCCGCAGTCTGGAGCCCTCGCCGTCCGGGTCGTCCGCTTCGTCGCGCTCGAAGTACGTGCTGGTGGTGTCGAAGAAGACCAGGTCGACCTCCAGGTTGAGCAGGTTCGCGGCCGCGAAGAACACCGCCTCCTGGACCTGGGCCCGCATGTCCGCGCCGGCGAGCAAGTCCATCGCGCGCAGGGCCTGGTTGTTGCCGTCCAGCGCCGCGAGCCCGGGAATCACCACGTCGCAGGTGACCCACTCGCCGGCGGCGAGCTTCGAGCCGGGGGCGATGGCCCGGTTCGCGACCAGGGCGAACAGCGCGCGCTCCATGTCGGTACGGAACTCCCGCTCGCCGGCGATCGCGCGGATCGCCGCGGCGATGTCCAGGCGCTTCCACAGCCCGTCCAGCAGCCACGTCGCCCCGATCGGCCGGGAGGACTCCACACTCAGCGGACCCGCGGCCGCATCGGCGGCCAACGGCACGACCACGTCGTCCTCGTCGCCCAGATAGCGGTTGATCGACGCGACCAGGCGGCGCAGTCCCTCGACGTCGAGACGGTCCTCACGACCGAGGTTGGCCACCACCTCCGCCACGGTCGTGCCGCCCTTGCGCCGGTTGTGCGCGAGCTGCAGGTAGCGCACCACCGACCCGTCCTTGTTCCGTCGCTGGATCTTCCGTAAATACATGCCCGCATTCTGCCGTAACAGCCCAGCGGATAGCCAGCCTCAAGCCCCGAAACGTTTGCCCACACAAAATCAGCCCACAGGAACACCTACACCTCACTGACCAGCACTTACGCCCGCCAGACCCCTCCCGTATGCCCGCTGACTGATGAACCCGGGGGAAGGTGCAGCAGCAGGGTCATGCGGGTGGAGCGTTCGACGAGCGTGCCGACGGCACTGCGACTGCCCTCACCGAGGATCAGGTCGCCTTCCCAGTGCCCCGCCACCGCCCGGTCCTCTGAGGGGCCCCGAAGTTTCCGGACAGGGACCCAATAGGGTTGTCCTGAACAGGAAACGAGGAAGAAGTGGCGCCACCCAGTAAGTACTCGCCGGAGTTCCGTGAGGAAGCAGTCCAGATCGCGTTGAGGTCAAGCAAGACGATCTCCGAAGTTGCCCGGGAGCTTGAGCTGAACTCGGAGACGCTACGCGGCTGGGTGAAGAAGCACCAGAAGCAGCAGGAACCGGCTCCCGATGCAGAATTGACGGTGAACGAGCGGGTACGCCTGAAGGAACTCGAACGGCGGAACCGTGAGCTGGAGATGGAAAACTCCTTCCTGAAAAAATGCGCGGCGTACTTCGCGAAGGATCCCCGGTAGCAAGCAAGTACGAGTTCATCGATGAGATGCGGCTCGACACTGCGGAGTGCGCATACAGCGTCGAGTTCATGTGCGGCAGACTCGGCGTCTCCAGATCCGGCTACTACGACTGGCGATCCCGCCCGGAATCCGCGACGGCACAGCGGCGCGAGGAACTGAAACTGCTCATCAAGAAAGCCTTCGACATTTCCGACAGCACCTACGGCCACCGTCGCATCCAAGCCCAGCTGCACCGCTGGGGCATCAGCGTCGGCCTGGAACTGGTCCGCCGCCTGATGCGCGAGCTGGGACTTGAGTCCTGCCAGCCACAGCCGAAGAGGTTCAACCTCACCAAGGCCGCGGCCGGCCAGGTGCCGGACCTCGTCGGCCGCAACTTCACCGCGGACGCACCCGGCGAAAAGCTCGTCGGTGACATTACTTATATCGGGACCGGGGAAGGCTGGCTGTACCTCGCGACGGTAATCGACTGCTGCACGAAGGAAGTCATCGGTTACGCGATGGACGACCACTACCAAACCCCACTGATATCCAGGGCGATCCGTAACGCGGCACGGAACAGGAACCTCTCGGCCGACGCGATATTTCACTCGGATCGCGGAAGTAACTACATGTCAGCCGAGTTCGGGAGGACGCTGGACCGGTTCGGGCTCCGCAGATCTGCCGGCCGCACCGGGATCTGTTTCGACAACGCCATGGCCGAATCATTCTTCGGCGCCCTGAAGAACGAGCGCGTATCAAGGGTGACTTACCTGACCCGCGAGGTCGCCCGGCAGGACATCACTCGCTACATCGAATTCTGGTACAATCGCAAACGCCTCCACTCGGCGGTGGGGTACCGCCCTCCACGCGAAGTCCATGCCGAGTACGAGAAGTTGCGAATCGCCGCGTGAAATAAACGGTCAGAAGCCTGTCCGGAAAACGCGAGGCCCCTCAGGCCAGCCGGTCGTGTCGGTGCCGGACACTCGCAGCAGATCGAAGGCGACGAAGTGGGCCGGCCACTCGCCCGCGGCTCGGTCCGCCTGGGTGCCGCGGCGTTGGAGCCGGTGCTGCAGCTGCTCGAAGGCGAGGCGGCCCGCCGCGTCCCATACGATCAGCTCGCCGTCCAGCGCGGTGGCGTCCGGCAGCTGCAGGACTGCGGCTTCGATCTCCGGGAAGGCCGGCAGCATCTCGGTGCCGCGCCGGGAGCGCAGCGTGATCTGGTCGGCGTCGAAGACCAGGGCCCGGAAGCCGTCCCACTTGGGCTCTGCCGCCCATCCGGGCCGCAGGGTGGGGTTGGGCACGGGGGTGGCGAGCATCGGCTCTGGCGGCGTCCATGGCACAGGCCCATGTCTCACCATGATCGTCCATCCGTAACCCGGGGTGTCTACGGTCGGTTGCTGGTGAAGCGGACGCTGGTGCCCCAGTTCTGTTGGACGGGGGTCAGGCACCACTGGCACAGGGGCAGGCCGCCGGTGCCGTATTTGTGGGTGTGGCGCTGGCAGCCGGAGCACGGGCCGACCAGGCTGGATGAGCAGGTGAAGGTGGAGGGGTCGGGTTCGCTGATCGGCGGTGGCGGGGGAGTGCTGCTCATCGGGTGTCCTGTCGCGGGGGTTGGGCTGGTGGGCCACCGCGAAGGAAGAGGCGGGGTGCCGGTCAGTGCATCGCGGTGGGGGAGGCCGGACCGGCGGGTAAGTCGGGGATCCCCAGCGCGTTGTCGGGCTGGCAGTGGCCGCATGCGCGCACGCCGGAGGTGAGGAGCCGTCGGGCTTCGTCGCGGGGCACGGGGCGTCGGCGTTTGCCGGCCGCGTAGCAACCGCCGACATGGACCTCGATGGGCGGGCGGCCGGCGCCGATGCCGAGCTCCACGATCCAGTCCGGTTCGGCGGGCCGGTTGGTGCGGCCGTATTCCTGTTCGGCCTCCCGCTGCTGGAGGGCGGCGATCTTGGCGTCGATGCGCTGCAGCCACAGGGTGTGCCACACCCGCAGGGTGAGCAGCCTGGGGAGGTCCGGCGGCAGGTCATCGAACATGTTTCCGATTCTAGGTTCATGGGTCACCGCGTGCGCCATCGCCCGGCGCGTGTTGGCGGGTGTGTCTTCGGCTGTGTGACGCCGTGGCGGCGCCCCGCCCGGGCTGGGGTAAGCCGTGGTGGGGGTTATGGTCGGCCCCCTGCGTTCCCCCTACGGTCACCCCTGCGTTCCCCCTGCGGTGGGCAGAGACTGCGCACCACATGTTTGCGCAGCTCACCACGCCCTTTCGGGACCCTCCTCTACCTCGACTGCTCCCTGTCCTGCATGATCAGGCGAAACAGGAGGTCGTCGGTGCGCAGAGGTGCTGCGTTCAGGGGGAGGGGCGGGGCTGGTGGGTGGATCGAAGGTGCGCCGGTATGGGTCGACGGGGCGGACACGCACGATGTGCCTGGCGGCGCTCGGGGTGGTGAAGGTGGCCACACCTGATCAGATACGCCGGCTGATGTGCCCGGGCACCAAGGACGCCGCGACCGTACGCGGCGGGCTGAAGGATCTGGAGAGCGAGCGGCTGGTGATCTCGCCGGGCAGCGCGGTGCACGTCCGCGAGGACGGGGTGCGGGTCACGGAGAAGCTGTGGACGCTGACTCCGGCCGGGCTGGGGGTTGCCGCGGTCGTGCTGGACCGGCCGGCGCGGGAGATGGGCGGCACCGCCAGGGCGGCGGCCGCCTCCGGAGCGAAGCACGCCCGGGCCGTCACCGACGTCCTGGCCGCGTTCCTGCAAACCGCTCCCGAGCCCACCCAGCCCGTCGTCCGCAAGCACCGGCCCGGCGCGTCGGCCCCGGCCACCACCGAGCAGCCGGACCAATCGGAACTCCCGGAGGTGCCAGAGGGCCTGGGGCCGCTCGCGGCCTGGTCGACGGAGGCGGTGCTGCCGACCGGCGGCACGTTCCTCGCCCCGGCCCGCGGCTCCCTCCGCGCCGACATGGTCTTCGCTGCGCCCGGCCACGACCTGGTACCGCTGCTGTTCGTGGAGGTCGACAACGGCACCGAAGGGCCACCGATCGTCGCGGACAAGATCGAGCGCTATGTGCGGTTCTTCGCCCGCCGGGTCACACTCTCCGGCCGGGAGCTCCCGTTGTGGCGCACCGTGTGGCCGGCCTCGCCCGGCGAGGGCTACCCGCCGGTGGCGCTGGTGTTCACCAAAAACGTCGGCGCGGCCGCCCTGCAGGCCAGAATGCGCGAGATCGGCGACCTCGCCCGCGACCACTGGCGCGGCACCTGGGACGCCGACAGCCCCGCCCACGAAGGAGGGAAGCCGGACGGCTACCGCGACTACGACCGCAAGATCCCGCTGCTCGCCACCACCCTGCGCCAGCTGGCCGAGCACGGCCCGCACGGGCCCGTCTGGTGGCGCTACGGACACCAGTCCTGGCAGACCCTCACCGACGCGCTCGACAACCCCGACGACTACCGCGCCTACAGCGTGCGTACTGAGGCCCGCCGGCAGGCGGAGGAAGCCGAACGTGAGCGCGCCCGGCGGGAGCAGGAAGAGCACCGCCGCGGCATGGAGGCCACCAGGTGGTGGTGCCCGACGTGCGGGCACGCTGTCTACCCCGAGGCCGGTGTCGCCTCGGGCAGCGAGTGCCGCCCCTGCCGCAGCGACCGCGAACGCACCGCCGCTCAGGGGCAGAACGGTCAGCCGGCCGGCGGCCGGCTCTTCAGTCGGCGCCCCCGCACCTGACCGCCCAGCGGCGCGGCCGCGCCGCCGACACCGGACAGTCGGGGTCACGGGCTGTCGGTGGCGGGATCGGTGATGTGCTCGAAGCCGCGCAGCACGGGGGTCAGTTCCTGCGCGCATCCGCACCGGGTACACAGTTGGGTCGCAGGATTTTCCGCGGCGTCCAGCGCCTGTTCCAGGTCGAGCAGCGGTGCCCCGGCCGGCGCATCGTCGCAGTCCGGGGCGTGCAGCACACTGCGGGTCGGGCCCCGCCCGTCGCCCAGTTTCTGCAGCACCCATCCCGACGGCCGGCGCTCCCCGAGCACCTCGCGGATCGGGGAGGGCGCGGGCGCCGGCAGGTGTTCGGTGGTGACCTGGTCGTAGTCGACGCCGTCGACCGGCCGCACATGCTCAGGCGCGCGCACCCACACCCGGTACTCCGCCGCCTCCACACCGCCGTCCTCGCGGTCCCGGTAGGAGGGCAGCCCTACAAGGTAGAGCCAGCCCGTGTTGGTCTGGCGTCGCTTCCACAGGCGTGCGACGACTTCCTGCTGCTCGGTGCCGAGCAGGAGATCGGCGGGCAGGACGACCCGGACCGGCACAGGCACGCGTTGGGGTTCGGCGTCGGAAGGGGGTGCCACCGCACCACCGTAGGCAGCGAGAGCGGGTCACGGTCCTGCCTGTCTCTGCGGCCCACGTCTCGCCTCACCGGCCTGGACACTGGGCTGGTCGTGCTGGGCGGTCGGAGACTGTCTGCAGGTACCGCGCCGATCCTTCGTCGCCCCCGCACTTCCCTGCAGGCCGACCGGACTACCCGTCTGATTCCCGAAGCTTCATGTGGGCGGGAGCAGTGCCGTGAGTGTGCGCTGTCCCGATGTGCGGTTCACGGGTGGGCGGAGAGGCGGTCGACTGTTTCATCGTGCCGGGACAGGTCGACATGTCCCGGCAGTGGGGCGCTGGCACACCAGGCACAGCGTGTGGTGGCCGGCGGCGGTGACGACGGTGCCCCACTGATAGCAGTTGCTGCAGTCCTGGGCCAGCGAGAGATCGGCGCGAGGGGCCGCGACGGGCAGGGGGAGGGGTGTGAGTTCGTGCGTCATGCGCTTGCCCCTCAGCCTGGTGAGCGACGGACACGCAGACTGTCACTGTTCGGGTGGTATGTCTGTAGGCGTCTCATGCCAGGGCAGGAGGGCTTCTCACCTGGCGGGATTCGGTGAAATCGGCAGGCGGTCCCGTGGTGGACCGGCGGCGTCCAAGGGCCCGCCCACCGAGTGTCCCGCCCCGGACCACCGCACAGGCAGCCCACGGGGATCTCCGTGTGTGCGGGAGCGGGTGTGGGTTACCCGAACTGCGCGTCGGCTGGGAAACGGATGAGTGGGATGAAGGATCGCTCGCACCTGGTGCATGAACTACAGCGCGCTGTCGCCGACTGCCCGCCCCAGGAGGTGACCCGCAGGTTGTGTGGCGAGCTGGCGCGGGGGCTGCCGGTGGACGCGGTGACGGTGTCCCTGTTCACCGACACCCCCTGGCGACTGTTGTTGTGCGCGTCGAGCCAGATGGCCACGGTCCTTGAGGAAGTGCAGTTCACCGTCGCGGAAGGCCCGAGCATCACGGCGGCGACCACCGGTGAGCCGGTCCACTTCACCGACTGGCAGGCAGGCGCGCGGCGGTGGCCGCTGTTCACCGCTGTCGTGTCCGAGCGCTGCCCGGACATCCAGGCCGTGCACGCGTTTCCCCTCCTGGCCGGCGGAGGCGTTCTCGGATCGGTGGACCTGGCCTCCCTCACACCCGGCGGCATGCCGGCCGACGCCATCGACCAGGCCGCCGAAGCCATCGACGCCGCGGCCCAGGTCCTCCTGCAGCGGCTGCTCGGCGAAGGGGACGATTCCCCGGCATGGGAGCTGACCGACGTCGTGGGCACCCGCGAGGCCAACACACACCTTGCGATCGGGGTGTTCATGGTGCGCAAAGGAGTGACCGCGGACACCGCCTTGGCGCTGATGCGCGCCCACGCCTTCACTACCGGCCGGACCCTCGCCGAGGTCACCGCCGAGATTCTCAGCCCCTGACGGACGGCGACACACCCGCGCACGCCGCCCGAGGCCCCGTACCGGCCGATGGGTCGAGCACGTCGTAGGCCAGAGCAGGGCCGAACAGGACTGGCATGCGCCGGACACCGGCCCGCAGCAGGACCCGGCAGTTGAGCCCGTGTTCAGCGTCAGCGGATGCGCAATCGGTGCGCAACCACGACGCGGTGCTATGACCTGCTGGTTCGAATGGGCCTGCTGACCATGACGCCGTACCGTCACCACCGGTCCGGCGTATCGGGCACCGTTACGGTACGGCCTCGTGGTCACGGGATTGCAGGCGTGTCCGGTATGCGGCCTGCCGGCATCTCGCACTGCAGTACCGGGCGGATCGCCGGCGTCGGATACCGGCCCACAGCACGACCCGGCAGTCCGGTCCGCCGCACCTCTGCCTCGCCGGCAATGGTTCCTCCTGGCCGGTGGTCGTGCGCAGGAACTGGGCTGCCTTGGCATCCACCAGGACGGTCATCATCTGGTGCGCGCGTTCCTGCCATCGGCGCATCCGGTAGGCGCCGGCCCTGCATGTCGGGCCGCAGTAACGGCGCCTGGGCGTTACGTCTTTCGGCAGTTGTCGGCGGCAGCGCTTGTATGCGCACTGTCGGCGCTTCGGTTTGTCGAGCGACATCGCAGGCACCTCCGTGCTCAGCGTCAATGGTTGCGCAATCGGTGCGCAACTCCTGCGCAGCGCTGTGACCTGCTGTGGTGGGGGTAGTGGTGGCCATGGTCGGGCCTGCGCAATGCCCATGGCCGGGCCTGCGCAACGCCCGATTGCGCAGCCCGGGTTGAGTACCTACGGATGTCGTGGGCTGTTCCAGCTGACGCTCTGGTCGGGGTCGTGGACGGGGCGCCACACGGGGGCTGCGGGTCCGTCGCGGAGGAGGTCGACCAGCGGCGCCGCGAGGACGGGGACGGTGTGCCGGAAGCCTGACGGCGGCAGATCCCGGGCGGCGGCGTGCAGGGCCCTGATGCGGGTTGCGATCCCGGTGGGGCCGGTGCCGTCGAGGACGAACAGTACGCGGGGGAAGAGCGGGTAGCGGCGCCGCCATTCCTCCTGCGACTCCTGGTGGAAGGCCGGCCTGCGCCGTCCTGGAGGCGGAGCGGGGGTGTAGTCGTGGAGGCGTGCGTACCCGCCGATCTTGGCGGCCAGCCGTTCCGGGCCCATGGTGGCGCGGTCGACTTCTACGAACGCCCGCAGCATTGACCAGCTGTCGTCGTTCTGGCTGCCGCTGCGGTAGTACAGCAGCGCGTCGGGGATGACGGCCTCGCCGCCACCGATGGGGTGGTAGACCTCGGGTATCCAGTCCAGTGGCCGGCACAACTCGCCGCGGCGGCGCGCGTCCTGGAGGAAGGCGAGTGCGGTCTCGGTCACCGTCAGCTGGTGCCCGGCTCGCAGCCGTACCGCGGTCCGGTCGGAGGCCCCCTTCGGTGGGCGTCGCTCCCGAAGCTCGGGCCACTCGCAGGCGACCTGCACGCCGTACTGGGTGGGGAACCACACCCGGGTCCGCCCGGCCTGCGGCAGGGTGATCCGATCCACCAGCCCCTCACTACGAAGCTTGGCCAGCCGTCGCCGGGTCTGTTCGATCCGCACCCCCGGCGCGATCACCAGGTGCATCTGCTCGGTCGTGGCCATCCGGTACTGGACCAGCACCGCCAGTGCGAGGCGGTCCCCGCCCCCTGCGTCCACATCACTCGTCACGGCCGCTCCCGTCGTACGGTGCGGCGCCGTCCTGCCGGCGCCGCGTGTACGACGAAGCGCAGCAGCCGGCCCCCACCGAAAGTCCCACCAGGAAGGCCCCACCAGGGTCACGAAGCGACAACACCGCCCCCGACCCGTCCCGCAACCCCGCCGACATCCCCTCCGACAGCCGCCCGCCCCCTCCCTGGATTGGTCTGGAAAACGGCAGGTCACCGCGCCTTTCCGCCCGTGGTTGGCAGCCCGACATCCCCTCTACGGCCCCCCGGACCACGCCTCACCCGCAAGGAAGAGAAGCGGGTGGGTCGGGTCCGGGCGGCGGGCGAGGGGATCAGGCAGCCCCGCGTGTCCTTGCGCGCGTCGGCGGGGCCGCGCGCGGGGCCGGGCTGCCTGGCCCAGGTGAGGCGTTCTTCCCGCCGCTCCGGTCGTGGGAGTTACAGGGTCTGGTGGTCGGCGTTGTCGCCGTCGGGGTCGTCGGCGAGGGGGACGGCTACGGTGATGCCGGCGCATACTCCGCGCCTCCGGCTCCGGGGGCGATCTTGCCCGGGCGAGCAGACAATGAGTGCGAGCGATCGTCCCGCGACTGTGGCGGGAGGCGTGGTGGTGCGGTCTGGAGGTCGTGGGGCATGAGAGCAGCGCGGCCATGACGCTCGGGAGGAACACTCCTCAAGCAGGCGCAACCGTAGCCGTGGAGGGTGTGAGCCGCCGGCCCGGGACGGGGGAACGCGCCGGTCCCGAAGAGCGGCCCGTGTCCGGGTCATCTGCCTCGCGTGACGAACTCGGGGCCGTCCGTGCGATGGTGGCACGGCTGGGTGCGGCCTATCCTTCGGTCGCGTCGGTCGTCGTCGAGGCGACGGTCTGGGACGCGTACGACTCCTTCAGCCGGGCCGCTGTCAGGGCGTACGTGCCGATTCTGGTCGAGCGCCGGTGCCGGAGGGTGCTCGGGGCCGTCCGACCCACGGCGCCCGCCCAGACCGGCGACGGCCGTGCGGCCGCCGGCGGCCCGGAGCCGGACACGGCCGCCCGCACGGAGGAGTCCGCTCCCTGCCGACCGCGGCCGGCAGGAGTCCGCCGTCACCGAGCGGCTCGACCGGCGGCGGGCGCGGCCGGGGGACGGAGACGACGACGATGAGCGTGCGGCCGTATTCCGTGGGAGGACAGCCCCAAGTGTCCGATGACAGCTGGTACGCGCGCTCCCCAGAGGAGGTCGTGGCCGCGTTCGACGTCGATCCGAAGGCGGGCCTGTCCGCGGACCGGGCGGCGGAACTTCTCGCCGCGCAGGGCCCCAACGCGCTGCCCGAGGAGCGGCGCGCTCCGGCCTGGCGCCGCTTCTCCAAGCAGTACCGCAGCTATATGCAGATCGTCCTGGTGGCGGCCGCGGTCGTCTCGCTGCTCATCGAGGAGTGGACCACCGCGATCCTGCTGATCGTCCTGACCCTGCTCAACGCGGTCGTGGGCCTGCGCCAGGAGGGAAAGGCCGAGAGCGCGATGAACGCGCTGCAGTCGATGATGAAGTCGACGGCGCGGGTACGCAGGGACGGCACGGAAGCCGAGATTCCCGCCGAACTGCTGGTCGTCGGCGACATCGTGCTCATCGCCGCCGGCGACCAGGTGGCGGCGGACGGACGCATCATCGAGGCCAACGCTCTGCAGATCGACGAGTCGGCGCTCACCGGCGAGAGCGTTCCCGCCTCCAAGGACGCCGGAACGCCGACGGACCCCAGGCCGGCACCCGGCGATCAGACGAACATGGCGTTCATGAACACCCCGGTCACCCACGGGAGCGGGGTACTCGTCGTCACCGCGACCGGCGCCGCAACCGAGGTCGGCAAGATCTCCGGAATGCTGTCGGCCACCGAACGGGAGGTGCCGCCGCTGACCAGGGAGCTCGACACCCTCACGCTGTGGATCACCGGGGCGGCGGCCCTGACCATGATCGTGATGTTCGCCCTGGGGCGCCAGCGGGACCAGGCCTGGGACGTCCTGTTCGTCAGCGCTGTCTCGCTGGCCATCGCCGCCATCCCCGAGGCCCTGCCTACGGTGACCCAGGCGATCCTGTCCGTCGGCAGCCTCAACCTCGCGCAGCGCAACGCCATCGTCAAGGAACTGCCGTCGGTCGAGACCCTGGCCTTCACCTCGGCGATCAACTCGGACAAGACCGGCACCCTGACGATGAACCAGATGACCGCCGTCGAAGTGGTGAGCCCCACCGACCGGTACAGCGTCTCCGGGTCGGGCTACGGACTCGACGGAAAGATCCACCACGCCGCGGGATCCTCCGCGGGCATCGAGGACGCGATCTTGCCGTACCTGGTGGCCAGCGACGCGAAACTGGTGGACGGCGCGGTGGTCGGCGATCCCACCGAGGGCGCGCTGCTGGTGCTGGCGCACAAGGCCGGACTGGACATCGACGCCACCCGGGAGAGCCTCCCCCGGCTCGCCACACTGCCGTTCGACCCCGAGTACAAGCTGATGGCCACCTTCAACTCGGCGGTCGACCCCTCCGGGCGGCGGGTCGTGCGGTGCTTCGTCAAGGGCGCCGTGCCGGCGGTGGTGGCCCGGGCCACCACCGCTCTCGCGGCGGGCCGGACCATCCCCTGGGACGCCGAACTGATCGCGCGGGCCGAGGCCCAGACCCTGCGGATGGGCGGTGAGGGGCGCCGGGTGATGGCCGCGGCCACCCGCGATCTGGACCCGGCCGTCTTCGACCCGCACGGCGACCTGCTGGCGTACGTCACCGGGCTGCGGATGACCAGTCTTGTGGGCATGGTGGACCCACCCCGCGACGACGCCAGGGCCGCCGTGGCCGGTGCCCAGGCGGGCCACATCCGCGTCCGCATGGTGACCGGGGACGACGTCACCACCGGTGCGGCGATCGCCCGACAGCTCGGTATCCCCGGTGAGGCGATCCTCGGCGCCGACTTCGCCGCCATGAGCGAGGACGAGCAGCTGACCCGTATCGACGACATCGGTGTGGTGGGGCGCGTCGCGCCGGAACACAAGGTGCTGCTCGCCGACATCCTCAAGAAGAAGGGCGATGTCGTGGCGATGACCGGGGACGGCGTCAACGACGCGCCCGCCATCAAGGCCGCCGACATCGGTATCGCCATGGGCAGCGGCACGGACGTGGCGAAGAACGCCGGCCGCATGATCCTCTCCGACGACAGGTTCGCCACCATCGTCTACGCCGTGGAACAAGGCAGGAGAATCTACGACAACCTCACCAAGTACATCCGGTTCGTGCTCCTGCTGCTGGTCACCTTCGTGCTGACCTTCCTCGGGGCCACCGTCTTCAACATCGCCGCCGGTGAGCCCTTCACCCCGCCGCAGGTGCTGTGGATCCACTTCGTGGTCAACGCCTCGTTCGGCTTCGCGCTCGGCTTCGACCGGGAGAGCCCGGGGCTGATGCGGCGCAGGCCGCGCCCGCGCGGGGAGTCGGTGCTCACCCGGCCCGTACTGGTCACCGTCGCGACAGCCGGGCTGGCGATCACCGTCGCCCTGCTCGGCCTGATCAGAATCGGCCAGGCCCTCTTCGACAGCGTCGAGACCGGTCAGTCGATCGCGTTCACCGCCTTCGCGCTGTGTCTGATCGTGGCCGCGTTCGAGTGCCGCAGCGAGACGCAGTCCGTGCTGACGCCGTCCACCTTCGACAGCAGGCAGATGAACTGGGTGGCACTGGCCCAGTTCGTGCTCGCGGTCATGACGACCCAGTTGGACGGCTTCCGCCGCCTCCTCGGCACGACCCGCCTCGACGCCCGGCAGTTCGGCTGGGCGCTGCTGGCCGCCTGTGCGCTCCTGCTCCTGTGGGAGCTGGGCAAGCTCCTGGCCCGACGGGCGAGAAACACCTGATGCACCGACACCCCACCGGCCGGGTACGCGCCTCGGCGATCGCGGGCCGCCCGGTGCCGCGCACCACCTCCCGGCTCTCCGGGTGCGCACAGTGAAGGCGGGCGGCCGACCCGCAGCGCTCGTCACGGCCTCCGCGCCGACCGGAACCAAGCGCAGCCAGGACCAGCTGGCCGCCATCCGGACGTGGGCACGCGCCCACGGCCACCAGGTCGCCGACGCGGGCAACCCGGCCAAGACGGTCATGGACGCATACGACGCCACCCACCGCACCACCGCCCTGGCCGAGGCGAGCTAATGGACACCCTCACCGTCGGCGGCTTCCTCTACACCGTCCCCACCCCCGGCACCCGCCCAGGCACCACCCACTGAGCTGATCTCCTCACCCACCGACGACCCCGCGGACGACACGGCGTTCTCCTGCACGACCGACAAGCCCCGCATCGCGACGGCGACGCTCACCGAGACACAGCCAGGCGACCTGCTGCACGTCTCCGGGAACCCTGGCCCGGCCCGGCGCCACCGGCGAGGCCGCGCAGCTCACCGTCGACGCCCTGGACGTCCTGGCCGCCGCACCGGCGCGGGCGCTGCGGCTGGATCGCGCGAGACCGCCCCGGGCGGCGGGGGCGGCGGCGGCGCGCGGTGGTCTGTCAATGGCCTTGAAGTTCTCCCCGTCGGCGGCCAGGAGTTCTTCCCACTGGCGGCCTTGCGGATCTCCCCGACGGTGGCCAGATAATTCCCCACCATCGTTGAGTCGGGTCAGCTGAAGGGCTTGACCCCTTGTCCGGAGGTGGCCTGGGTGAGTCGAAAGCTGTCACCCTGGGTGACAACGATGTGGGCGTGATGCATGAGGCGGTCGACGGTTGCTGTGGCCAGAGTCTTCGGCATGATCTCGTCGAATCCCGAGGGGTGGAGGTTGCTGCTGACCGCGAGGGCCCGGCGTTCGTAGGCGGCGTCGACCAGGCGGTAGAAGCCTTCGGCTGCGTCGGGGCTGACGGGCAGCAGGCCGATGTCGTCGACGATGATCAGGTCTGAGCGGATCAGTCTGGTCAGGGCCTTGGCGATGGAGTCGTCGGCCCGGTGGCGGCGGACGAGGGCGCCGAGGTCTTCTATGGAGAACCAGGCGACGGTCATCCCGGCCTCGACGGCGGTCTGGCCCAGGGCCTCGCACCAGTGGCTTTTCCCGGTTCCGGAGGGTCCAACTACGCAGAGATTCTCCCGGCGTTGGACCCATTCGAGGGTTTTGATGGCGTCCTGGGTGGCGCGGGGGATGGAGGATGCCTGCTCGTCCCAGTCGCCGAAGGTCTTGCCTGCGGGGAACCCGGCCCGTTTGCGCCGGGTGTGCAGATTCGCGCGGTCCCGGCCGGCGGCCTCTTCGGAGAGAAGGACGCGTACGACTTCCGCCGGGTCCCACCGCTGGGCCTTCGCGGTGGGGATCACGTCGGTCAACGCCTTGCGGATGTGCGGGAGTTTGAGCCGTCGGGTCAGCTCGACGGCCTCGGCGAGCTGGTCGCCGTGGGAGCCGGAAACGGTGCGGAGCGGGGTGGCCATCAGCGGATGTCGCTTTCGTTGTCGTCGTCGGTCTCGAGGTCGATCGGGGTGGCGCCGAAGCGGGACCAGGCGGAGGTGCCGGGCTGCAGGCTGTGGGTCTCGCTGGCCCGGTTCAATTCCACGCTCTTCAGGCCGACTTGGTAGTCGAGGATGGAGATCAGGTCCTTCTCGGCGAACCGGCCGGTGACCGCGGCGGTGCCGAGCGCCCGGTCGACCTCGGCAATGGAGTAGAGCTTGGAGAAAGCGACGGCCTCGGCCATCTTCGCCTTGACCTTGCGGGTGCCGGCGGTGGCGGCCTCCACCAGCCAGGAGGCGGCGCCGGGGCCGAGCATCAAGAAAGCAGCCTCCTCGGCGGTGGTCGCCTTCGGGGTGCGGTCGCCTTCCTTGTTCTCCCGGTGCGGGTAGTGCGCGTCGTCGAGCACGGGGGTTCCGGCCGTACCGCGCGGGTGGCGGGCGACCTCGTGGGCATGACCGTCGGCCGGGTCGACGGCGGTGACGATCAGCTCGTCGCCGTGGAAACGGGCCCAGACCCGGGTGTCGATCAGCTGGTGCGGCACCGAGTAGCGCACCGCCTCGACCGAGATCGTGGAATCCCAGCAGACCCGGCGGGTCGTGCCGAACGCGACGGTGAAGGGCTGCTTGGGCAGCGGGTGCAGCCGGGTGCGTTCCTCGGCGAGCATCTCGACCGGTCGCCGCTTCGTCTCGCGGTGGACCCGATTATTGACCTCCTCGCAGAAGGTGCGGCAGGCCGACTCCAGGGCGGCGAAGTTGCGGTATTCCTCAAGGAGGTTGACGTCCTTGGGTACCAGGTCGGCCTTGGCGATGCGGACGGTCGCCTCGCTGCCGCCCTTCGTCTCGGGATCCGCCGGCAGGCAAGTACGGATGGTCATGCCGTAGTGCTTGGCGACCTCGATGATCTCGGGGTTGCGGACTGCGATCCCGGCGATGTGGTCGGTGGTGACCGTCTTCTCGTTGTCGGTCAGCGCGTAGGCCGGGACCCCACCGATCCGTCGCAGGGTGGCGTCCAGGCACGCGGTGACCGTCGGCAGCGTTTTGTCCCAGACTGGGATCACGACGCGGAATCGAGACCAGGCCACCCACGCGCACCACAGCGAGGTGCGGCGTCCGCCGAGCTGCGGGCCCTCGCCCCAGTCCCACTGCAGCCACAGTCCCGGCTCGGTGATCCAAGGCCGGTATATTCGCCGCTGACCGGCTCTGAACTGGGCTTTCGCCTCGGCGACCGTGCGGCGGGTGGTGCGTTCCCCGCCCGTGAAACCCATCGCGGAGATCCGCTTGTGCACCACGTCCGCCCGGATCTTCCCGTTCGAGCGGACCACCAGCTCTTCGATCTTCGGCAGGTACGCGTCGATGACGCGGTCGCGGTGCTGGCGGGCGTCGGGATGCTGTCCGGCAGCCCGCATCTTCACATATCGGGCCACCGTGTGGTGGTCGACACCGGCGAGCTCGGCCGCAGAACGGTAACTGCCCGTGAGGTCGTACGCCTCAAGGATTTCCATGATCTCGTGTGCCACGAACGCCGAAGGAGCCGAAATGTAGGAAGGACTCTGAAAGCGATGCTGTGCAAGAAATGAAGGTCTGGCCCTTCGAAGTCGCCCTGCGGGGGGAGGCTTCAAACCGCCACATGCTGCGGAAGCGGTGACGCGACCGTGGTGAGCGATGTGGAAAAGGCACCAGATGAGGTGTCAGGTGGGGATCAGGAAGACGAACGCAAGTGAACCACTGACGAAGTGTCGTTATTGAAATCTAAGCGACATCGAAACCGGGGATTTGGGATCGACTCCGGGATAAGCCTGGCGGGTGCCCGTCTATTGGCCAGGCGGTGTCCGGCACGGAAGTGGCGTGAGCCTGATCTGCCGATCTTGCATGGAACGTGGGAAGGCACGTCTCGATACTGCCGCTCTTCATGAACGGCGAGAGGGAGAACCTCAAGCGGCTGACACCGCAAGGGGCTGAGTACCGAGGCGAGACGTGTTGGCGGACCGGCCCGTAGTAGTGACGAAGCCCCTGTAACGGGGGCGGAGCGAAGGGGCCGGGTCATCTGTAGCTGTGTGTGTCTGGTCAACCGGACGTTCTCCGGGAGGAGCCGATGGACAAGCCGAAGTCAGCGAACAAGCCGTTTGATATTTCGAAGTGGGAAGTGCTGGAGGCGTATCGAGAGGTCAAGAGGAATCGGGGTGCGGCAGGGGTGGATGGTCAGTCCATCGACGACTTCGAGGCCGATCTGAAGAACAACTTGTTCAAGATCTGGAACCGGATGTCGTCAGGGACGTACTTTCCTCCTCCTGTCCGTGCGGTGGAGATTCCGAAGCAGCACGGCGGCGGCACGAGAATGCTAGGCATTCCCACTGTTGCCGACCGAGTGGCGCAAACCGTAGTGGCTCGACATTTGGGTATCCGAGTGGAGCCTGTATTCCACGAGGATTCCTATGGATACCGGCCGAAACGGTCCGCGCTGGACGCGGTGGGAACGTGCCGGCAACGCTGCTGGAAGAAGGACTGGGTCATCGATCTCGATGTCCAGAAGTTCTTCGACAGTGTCCGCTGGGACCTCATCGTCAAGGCTGTGGAGGTCCACACCGACGCCGTTTGGGTGAAGTTGTATGTTGATCGGTGGCTTCGTGCGCCGCTTCAACTGCCCGACGGCACCTTGCAGAAGCGGGACCGAGGAACCCCACAAGGATCAGCGGTATCGCCCGTGCTGGCGAACCTGTTCATGCACTACGCGTTCGACACCTGGCTCGCCCGGAAGTACCCGGGCACAGAGTTCGAACGCTATGCCGACGACGCAGTCGTTCACTGCGCCAGCGAGCGTCAGGCCCGCGAGGTCCTGGCCGCACTCGCGAACAGGATGGAAGAGGTCGGGCTGCGACTGCACCCCGACAAGACCCGGATCGTGTACTGCAAGGACGGGAAACGGCGAGGCTCCTACGAGCACACGTCGTTCACCTTCCTCGGGTTCACGTTCCGCGCCCGAGGCGCGAGGAGCAGGAACGGCCAGAACTTCACGGCCTTCCTCCCCGCAGCCAGCAAGGAAGCCCTGAAGAAGATCAGTTCGGAGGTCCGCTCCTGGCGGTTGCACCGACAGATCAACCTCACCTTCTTCGAGCTCGCGCGACGGATCAACCCGTTCGTGCGCGGCTGGATGCAGTACTACGGAGCGTTCTATCGCTCGGTACTGCATCCCCTCCTCTATCGCATCAACGCCTACCTGATGCGGTGGATCCGCAAGAAGTACAGACGGCTCCGGCCGTTCAAGAAGGCCCACGCGTGCTGGAAACGCATCACCAGCCAGCACCCGCGGCTCTTCGCCCAGTGGGCATGGACGCCGAAGTTCCTGCTGATCAAGATGACAAGAGCCGTGTAAATTGAGAGGTTTACGCACGGTTCTGTGGGAGCCCGGGGGTGAGATCCCCCGGGCGACCCGACCCTGCTGTTCTTCACCCGCTCGAGCTTCGCCGACCGGGTACGTCTGGGGCGAGCGGGGAGATATCTGGCCGTCCGCGGGGAAACCGATGGCCATCAGTGGGGCCGTAAATGGCCGCCTATGGGGAGTATGTCGTGGCCACGGTCACCGGACGACGGTGACAGGCCACGCGGGGGAGCGGCGCGGCCGCGCGGCAGATAGTGCTCGTTTGCGCTTTTCCGCACGGCCTGGTTGCGGGCCGCCCAGCCGGGCCAAATCTGGGGGTGCAGTACGGGCCCTGGCCCTTCTGGAGCCAGAGCTAGGAGTCCGGGGTCGCATGGTGCTGCTTTGGCGTTGGCTGGGTGTCACGGTGACGGCGAAAGCGAACGGGTGCGAGCGTTGTTCGCATGCCGTTCGGCCGTTCTGTGGTCGAACTGTTGTTACTCCTCGTTCAGCCCGTGGGCCTCAAGCACGTCACGCACCGCCGAGTGAAGGGCCACCCGGTCCTCGTAGAATTTCATGAATGTGTCGTAGCGGGTGTCGATCAGACCCAATGCGGCTGCCTTGGTCAGCTCCACGAGGTCTCTTTCTGGAGTGAGTGGGGCGCGGAGTATGTCGAGCATGATGGGCTTGAGAGCCGGGTGGTTCTGGTCCTGCACCAGTTGGACCAGGGCAACTCGTGGTGGCCAGTTGTCCAGCGTCCAGTAGAGCTGCACGAGAGCCTCGACATGAGACAGCCGAACGTCGGGACGTGCGAACTCGATCTCGTCCCAGGACAGAGACTGGACCAGGTGCCAGAACCGCTGCAACTCATGCAGGGTGTTGGCCTCGGCTTCGCTGCCGGTGATCCGCAGGAGCACCGCGTAGTTGCTCATGCCGCTGGTGTCCCAGGCTTCGGCGGCCTGCTTCAGCCAGGGTTCGGCGTTGATGAGATCGCCTTGCTCGGCGAGGAGGACGCCGAGGTTGGTGGCGGCTCCGGTGTGTCCGGCTTCTGCGGCCTGGCGGTACCAGCGCTGGGCTTCCGAGACGTTGGATCCTGCAAGGCAGACCGCCAGGTTGTACGCGGCCTTGATGTCGTCGGCTTCTGCGGCGCGCCGCCACCAGTAGATCTCGGCGTCGGCGTCGCCATGATGGGCGTGGTGTACGGCGAGGTTGCACATGGCCCGCGGGTCGCCGCCGTCCGCGGCGCGTTCGTACCAGGCGAGCGCAGCTTTGGTGTCGCCCCGGTCGGCGTGCAGGACCGCGAGCCCGAAGGCCGCCTCCGCATCGTCTTCGTCGGCGGCCCGCTGGTACCAGGGCTCGGCGCCTTCGGCGTCGCCCCGGCTGAGCATCGTGTCGGCCAGGGCGACCATGGACCGGACATGGCCGGCGTCTGCGGCACGGTGCCACCACGCTTCCGCCTCCGCGTGGTCGCCACGCTGGCGGCACAGCCACAGACCCAGGTTGTACATACCGCTCGGATGGCCGCCCTGTGCGGCGCGAACGTACCAAGCCTCGGCTTCGCCGACCCGGCCCTGCTCCATGAGTTGGGTCCCGAGCCGGTTCATGGCGCCGAGATCCCCGGCCTCCGCCTGCACCTTGGCGTCATCTTCTGGTGTCATTTCTTCCACTTCAACCTTTATGGGCATTTCGAGAGGTGCGGAAAATGCGGATCGGGCGCTCCGGCAGGCGTGACCGTTCCGGCAGGTCACCGCCCTGCCTCAGAAGTTTGATCGGGTGCGGCGCTTCTTGCTGCCTGGCTCACGTTGTCGGCCCTGGCGGGCGGCGCCGACCGGCCAGACGACGTGTACAGGCACTCCTGAGGTACGAGCTGTGGCCACCGCATCTGCTGTCCCGCCCTGTCCGGCTCCCGGGCGACCGTCCCAAACTGCCACCAGCAGCTCCGCGCGGCGCAGTAGTTCACGGTTGGCGGCAGCGTAAGCGGGTCTCGCGGCCCTCTCGTACGGCATCGTCTGCACCTCCGCTGCGGCCTGATGCAGGCGATCAAATTCCTTGGCGTAGCGTGGGCTGATCATGCGCTGCCGATAGTCCCTGGACGGGAGCACTGCGACAAGCTTCCCACCCACGTGGAGGACCGCATCTGCGAACAACGCGTCGGATCCCTCGGCCAGGCAGGACACCCCGATTGGCTCCGACGCGGGGTAACGGTCGAGCAGGGTCAGCAGGGCTTTTCTGATCACTGGTGCGCTTGACTCGGCCGACTCGGCGAGGTTGCTGTGGCCGGTCACTGCGAGTGTCGCCATCTCCTGCGCTCACACAGCCGTTCTGGCTCTGACTCTCAGGCGGCTGTGCCGATTGCGGATGGCCTCGACCTGTTTGCGGTGGCCGGCGTTGGTGGTTAGTCCCTCGGCGACGGTGACGGCCTCGGTGAAGGGGAAGTCGGCACTTGGCACATGTCGCGCATGCTCCAAGTTCCATGCGATCCCGCAGACGGCGTCGTGGATCCCACCGATGACCGCAGCCCTGGTGTGCGCCCGTCCGACAAGGCCGATCACCCGGTCGAACTGTTCGGTAACTGTATATAGGGCGGCCAGCGTGCGCAGCGCGTTCTGAGTTGGTGCGGACGGATCGATCGCCGCCGTGACCTGCTCGCACAGGCCGTCGAAATCGGTGGTGTCAAGACTGTAGTAGACCAGCGCCCAGCGGGCACCGTCGGCGGGAGCGGCCCTGCGCAAGCCGCGGCCGTGTTCTGGGGATGCCAGCTCGCCGATGATGATGTCGAGGATCGGTGCGATGTCGGTCTGCCGGTGGATGTTGCGGGCCATGCGCATGGCGGCGTCACGGATGGCCGGCTCTTCCTGACCGAGGCTGGCGAAGAGTGAGAGCAGACAGGGCGCCGATAGCGGGAGGCGAAGGTCGATGCGGTGGAGCTCGGACGGCGCCACTTGCCGGAGCCGCCGTACAAGGTCCGGATCGTCCGTGCGGCACGCGTGGATCAGCAGCGCAGCCGTGATGTAGCGGCGGTTCTCCTCACGGAGATGGGCGGGCTCGGTCGGCTCGTTGACGAATGCCTGCAGGTCTCCGAGCATGTTGACCAGGTTTGCGGCGTCATCGGGGGTGATTGTCGCCCCAGTGTGCACCGCTTTGAAGACGCCGCGAGCTTGGTCCCGCACATAGAGCGCGCTCGGGCCACCACAGCCTTCGGCCAACAACTCTTCGGCGAACGCGCATTCGACAGCGGGCAAGGAACCGGTCATCATCCGACCCTATGGCGCAAGCCTCAAGCGATCTTCCATAATCGCTACTCAGTCGATCACCAGCCCCAGATTTTCGGCCTGCCAGCTGAAGGGCGCCGTGCGATGGGAAGCGGTGATGATGCTCTGGTGCCGCTGTCGGTGGACTCTTCCCGCGAGAGCGGTGCGGTTTGGGTGCTTGAGCCGCTCGACTACGATCACCGGGATGACCGATCTTTGGGAGCAGGATCTGACGGCGGCGTTCTCTGTGCTGCTCGGCAGGCCGGTGGACAGCTTCGATCCCGAGGCCGAGTATGCCCTGTACTACATCAACAGTGCAGTCGACGACCAATGGGTGTGGGGAACGCTCGATGATGTCGAGTCGCTGAGGCGAACGTGGGGGCCGGGCGACGACGGCTACCGGCCCGAGCTGCTGCAGATCTGTCTCGCCCTTGACTGGAGTCTGGACCTCGCCCGGTCCGTGTTCGAGTTCGACTTCACTGGGGAATCGGTTCTCTCCCGGGCGTTCAGCGCACGGCCCGATTCCAGTCTGGTCGCCGAGGCATGCCGCGCGGTCACTGGCGATGAGCTGGCCGCCGTGCTCACCGGGCACGGCCTGGGGCTGGCCGACATCGTGTCCGGTGTCGAGGACGGCACGTTCACCGTCGGTATGTCCTTCCGCGTCGTCACCGACGGCACCCTCCGGGACGCGCTGCTGACCGCGATCCGTGGGAAAAAAACAGGGCCCCGATCGGCTGCGGCCCGACCCGGACGAAACGGCGATCCTGGGGCTACCATCGGTTCTGTTTGACCGCGAGCGGGAACTGCCGCCCGAGGCGGCGACTGAGTGGGACCGTCTCCTTGCGCCGGTCCGTGATCCCCGGCTTCGTGCGCACATCTGGTCGCCGTACCTGGACCGGCCGTGGGATCGCCCCGGCATCTCCTCCGGAGGACCCGACCGGCCCGGCACCACCCGCGTCGCGGCCTGGGACCTGGCCTACTTCGGCGAAGTCCGACTCGCCGTCACACAGACGGCGGGAGCACTCTCAGGACAGTAGCTCGCTGCTGTTCTCCGGGCCGAGCCTGGTGAAGTCGACGTCGAGGTGCGGCTCGTATGCCTCCTGGAGGGCAGGTCGAGCTCATGGGTGGAGTACTCGCCGAACCGCATGATCTTCTCGGTCAGGTAGGGCGAGACCTCGGCCAGGTCCTCGGGCTCGGCCTTCCAGCCCTCGGACTGCAGCTGGCGCACCACCTCGGCGATGTCCAGGGTGTTGTGGAAGATCAGGCAGTCGGTGAGCAGGGCGTTGAACTTCACCGCCTTCTCCTGCTCGACGGGGTCGTTGTCGGTGATGACGCCCCGGTTGCCGAAGCGCACCCACTCGGAGAAGCCGTTGTACGCCTCAACCTTGTTGGTCGCGGCCGTCACCCGTCGGCGCATCTGCGGGTCCGACAGGTAGCGCAGCAGCTGGATGGTGCGGATCACCCGGCCGACCTCGCGGAACGCCGCGTAGTGGGCATTTTTGCGCGAGCCGGAGCGCAGGCGCCGTAGCAGCAGCACGGAAGACACTTTGCCCTCGCGTACCGACAGGGCGACGCGCATGACGTCCTTGAAGTGCTGCTCGATGAGGTCCCAGTCGATGACCCGCCTCGCCGAACAATGTGTCGATGTGCACGTAGGAGGTGCGCCGGGTGGGCCGGAAGAACACCAGGTCCTTCCAGTTGCGGATCCTTGGCATCAGCTCGAAGCCCAGCAGGTGGGCCAGGCTGAACACCGGGTAACTAAATGGCTCTGGGTGTCCGCGTGGATCATGGTCGGCTGTAGCTCGGACTCATTCTTCAGCAGTCCCTCGATGATGTTGCCCGACCACGGCCCGGTTGTTGTCGTCGACGAACGCGAACAGGTAGGCCTTGTGGCCTGCGATCTTCGGCCCAGGAAGCGCATCGCCCACCCAGAGCTCGTTGGGACACGTGGCCTCGAACCGGCCGAAGGCCTCCGGCGACTGCCCGTCCGGGCGGGGACCGTGCGGTAGGACGGGCCCCAGCCCAGGTGCTGCTGCAGGATCCGCACCACCTGCGCGGTCGGCCGGGTCGGGTTCTCCCGCTTCAAGGCCGCGGCCAGGTCTAGCAAATCGGACTACAGGCTCGCAAGCCGCCACCATTGTCACGGTGCCGCCCAGCACCCCGAAGATCAATCCGCAGAAGCCGACGAAGCCCGCAGCATCATCCGGAGTGGCAGATCCGGTGCTCTATGTCCTCATTTCGAGTGGCAATCAACAACACAGCACGGCTGCATCCCGAGTGCGGGCCGTGACCACCACCGCGCCGCCGTCTTCCGCCGCGTCCTCAACGACCAGCGCCGAAAGTCCGGAAAGCACCGCCTGTAAGGGAGTTGATATCCATCACAAGGTCATGATCACGGAGGGCTACTCGGCGTCACCACCGATGACGGGCCAGAGCCTGATTCATGACACTCCCGGCTCACGCGGGCGACGTAGAGGACGGCTCCGGCGGTGCGGCGGGCGCGGCAGACGCGTGTGACCTGGCACCGGCAGGGCGGGGTCACTTCCCGGCTGGAAGGTTTCAGGAGATGCTCGCGCTGGCGGGGCCCGATTCCCTGCACCCGGCGGCTCTCGGCGATGCCGAGTTCGCTCAGAATCCGGCCGGCCCCGACACCCCACACCGGGCTGTGGGGGTGGGGCGGGATCCTGCAGGGGTGGGATCCCGCCCCGGGTGGTCCGGTGGGCAGCGTCCGATCTGCCCGGGCCGGGCCGTTCGGCCTCCGCTGTCAGGTGCGGGAGGCCGAAGTGGTTGGTCTCGGTGCTGGTGGTCTCGGTGGTTTCGGTGTTCGCTGGTGTGGTCGGGCGGTGTATGGGATCAGGCGGCGTCGAGGTCGGCCCAGCGGTCGATCAGGCCGTCGCCGTCCGGGGCGGCGCCGGTGCCGTCGGTCAAGGCGGAGATGATTGCAGCGCCGCGGCCGTGTTCGTCGGACGGCCGGGCGGCGGCCCAGGACGCGGGGTCAGTCTGGGGCCCGCCGTCGCTGACGTGGATCTGGATGCGCCCGCAGTTGTCGGCGCCGGCGTGCAGGTGCAGGACGACCGGCGGCAGGGCGTGGGTGACGGCGTTGGTGACCAGCTCGGAGATCACCAGCAGTGTGTCGTAAATCTGCTCTTCGTCCAGCCCCCAGCTGGTCAGCACCGGGCGGGCCTGATGGCGGGCGGTGGCCGGCGCGAACGGCCCGTGGTCCAGCAGCAGGCCGAAGTCCCGCCGGCCGTCCCCGGCCGCATGCAGCATCGGCCGGCTGCTGGGGAGAGTCGGAGACGTCATCGGGATCACTACCTGTCCGAAAGCCGGGGTACCTGTTCCTGTCCTGCTTCCAGCACACTCCCGCCCAGCATGAAAGCCCTGAGCAGTCAATACCCAATCCATCGAAAATAGGACATTAAGCACGGGGTGAGGCTGCCACTCCACCCCCACCCCGAACAGGACCGTCCCGTCCACCGCGCGATGAACCGAGCCGAGCGTTACTCAGTGTGACGATTGCGGGATCCGCCTGGCGCTCGGCGGCGTCAGCGGCATGGCCGCCGGAACCATGCTCAAGCAGGCGTTGAAGATGCTCGGCCACGCCAGGACGCCCCGGACGCCACCGACGAAGAGCGTTCCTGGCGCGAAGTACCTGCTCGCCGCCGCACTGCACGGCGCGATCTTCGCCTTCGCCGCGGTCAAAGCGTGCGTCGACCGCGCCAGCGCCACCGCCACCCGCCGCCTGACCGTAACCCGGCCCGGCTGAGGCTCATTAGAAGGTGGGAGGGGCCAGCACGACACGGATACCGGCCCCCCGCCCCAGCCAGTACCACCTACCAAGGGCGCTCACCGTCATGTCCGATCAGCACGCGGCCACCACGCTGACAGCCGCAGCAGTCATCGCCACAACCCTCGTCGCCCGAGCGGTGCTCCATCAGGGCAGCCGACGACCCGCCGCCCGCCCGCCGCGCCGCCGCAGCACACCGCGCGCCGACCAAACCGCACCCTATCCAGCCGCGCTTTCTGACGACGCCTCCTACGCCGTGCGAGAAGCGGAACAGCACGTCCACCACTACTGGCAGCAGCTCCGAACACGCGCCGACCCGCCCGAGTGACTGCCTCGGGGACGGCAGTCCGCGACGCCGGCGAAGCACACGGGGGCCCGAACACCGACAACGGACAGCAGCCAGTGTCGAGCTGGAGGCACTGGAGGACTGGCGCCTGCGCCACCCGCTCTTACTCCTGTTCGTCCTCGACGCCACCGGGCCGGCATCCACAACCGCATCAACGCCCTACGCGCCGCCACCCACGAACCGGGAGTGTTCGCCTTCCAGCGGGAAGTCCCGATCCTCGCAGCACCCCTGCCCGACCTGCTCCACCACGGGCCCTCCGCACCCGTCTGGCGACCCGTCCACAACCCGGACCGCAGGATCACATGGATAGACTCTCCTCGATCCTCATGAGCCTGTTGCCGTCACAGACAGGCATCACGGCGTGACGCCTGCTGAACGCGAACGGCGCCGCCACGCCCGGCAGCGGCAGCGGGGCGAGCAATACCGCGCGTCCGAACGCTTCCGCTTCCCGAACGGGGTGTTACTGCCGTACCAGGTACTCGCGCACTCCGGACAGCGAAACCGCGGCCAAGGATGCCGGCGCCCCTCCAGCAGCGCCTTCAGCGCCTCGCCCCCGGCCTGGATCGCGGCCCGGCGGGCACGCTCCTGCCGCCAAGCAGCTGTCCGGCACGCCGCCGAGCAGTAACGGCGACTCTTCCCCGCGCCCTCCAGCAGAGGCGTCCCACACTGCCCACACCGAGGCTCATTCCTGGTCACCACGCATCCAGACTGCCCCCTCCACGACACCCCTGACCAACCAGTCAGAAGATCCGTTCGGGCGCTACAGGCTTGCCCGGAAGGCGAAAGAGAGCCTGTAACCCTTGGGCGGGGCGGCTCGTTACTGGTGTGCGTTGCGTGCACGCGCGGGCCGGGGAGGTCATGGCTTGTCGCCCCCGGCCCGCGCCCCCTACCGCCATCCCGCCAGGCGTCGCATCCTGGACTCTGATCTGGACCGGACCCGGCGCCGCCCCGTCCGCGCATCGGTGGCGGCTGAATGGTGTGAGGGGCAGGCAGCGCTGTTGCGCGGTGGTGTGCAGGGCTCATAGGTCCGCGGACGAGGCGCTCACGCGGGCCGCTGAACAAGCTGCTGCTGAACCGTCACGGGCCGGACGCCGGACGAGACCCGGACACCGGCATCCCTCCGTCCACTGAGCCGGGCCGGCCTGGTGCCGACGGCTGCGCGTCGCACGACCCCCGAGCCGGCGCCCGGAGGGACCGTCTTTCACCGGCCTGCCGGTCCCTGACCGCCGCCGCCAGCTCGCCGGACCCGCCGACCAGGAGCACGCTGGAATGCGTGAACAGCCCGACGATCGTCGTCCACCCGCCCTCCCCCACAGGCGGCCGCAAGGTCACGGTGCGCTCCCACGGCAGGGACAAGATCCTTGGCACCGCCTACAGCGATCACGACCTGGTGGTGTTCCTTGAGAGCGCAGGCATCCACGATCCCGACAGCGCCCTGGACGATGACCGGTGGATCGAGTGGCGCGGCGGTCGCGCACACCAGTGGACCCGGCCCAACCCCGCGCCCCCCTGAGCAACTGGACGAGCGGAGCCGCCCGCGGGATTGCGGGCCGCCGTCACTGACACGCACCTGAACCCTGCCCCAGGTGTGCGTGGCCTGCAGACGCAGGACGATCGGCGGCAGGACGTGGGGGACAGCGTTGGTGACCATTCCCGAGATCACCACCAGCGCGTCGTACACCTGCTCCTCGGTAAGGGCTCAGTGTGATTTAACGTCTGCGGGTTCGGGAGTGTCGGCGGGTGGGCTGATGGTGTAGTTCCACTGGCCGTGGGTTTCGTGACGGGTCAGCGGGAGGGCCTTCATGGCCTTGTCGCTGATCTTGATGCCTGTGGGGTAGACACCGGTGTCCAGGGCCGCGGACACGGTCAGGCCGGTCTCGGTCGTCGTCGCACCGATCAGGGAAACGGCGGCCTCGTGGCTGGTCAGTGGTGTCCCGCGCCAGTTCATGGTGATTGCGGAGAACAGCCGGTGCTCTATGCGATTCCACTTCGAAGTACCCGGCGGCAGGTGCAGCACGGTGATCGACAGGCCGGTCTCGGCGGCGAGGGCAGCCAGCCCGGTCTTCCAGGCCCGTAGTCGGCTGCCGTTGGATCCGCCGCTGTCCGCGGTGATCGTCAGTGTCGTGGCCTGCGGATATGCGGCCCGGCCGACGTTGTTCCACCAGGTCCGCAGGGTGTTCACGGCGAACGCGGCGGTGTCGTGATCCATGCCGACGCTGACCCAGCCGGCGTTGGCGCCGATGTCGTAGACGCCGTAGGGGATGGCTTTGCCGGCCGGTCCGGGGAAGTCGTGGACGTTGACCTTCACCGGGTCCCCAGGCGGTCGCCATTCCTTGCCGACGTTCTTGAAGTTCCCGATCAGTTCCTTTTTCTTGCAGTCCACGGACACGACGGGCTGTCCGGCAGCGAGGGCCGCCCTGACCTGATCGTTGAGGTAGCGGAACTGGGCGTCGCGGTCGGGGTGCTGCTTGCCCTCGACGGTTTTGGCGTTGCCCTGCAAGGAGTAGCCGGCCTCGTGCAGCAGTCGGGCCACGACGTTCTCGGTGCACCGGTGTCCCCGATTGACCAGCTCGGCAACCAGGTGCGACAGCGATTTCGTGGTCCAGCGCAGCGGGTTCATCGGATCACCACGAGTCTCCGGCTCGACCAGGGCATCCAGGTCCACGGCCAGTTGCGGGTCCAGGACCTCGGCCCGTCTGCGGCCGCCTCCCGGCCCCCGGGACCGCCCGACCGCCAGCGGCTGCGGATCGTCCAGTTCCCCGCGGCCCCGTCGGATCGTGTCCTGGGACACCCCGGTCGCCTCACAGACGATCCGTGCACCGCCGCCACCCAGCTCACGAGCCTCGTTGCCGAGCCACAACCGTCGCTGCCGCTCGGTCAGGTGATCCCGGATCGCCTCGTAGCGCCGGGCCAGGGACTCCATATCGATCGGCATAGCAGGAAACGTACGCGCCGCGCGACTGATTCATAACTTGTTTCGCTACGAGCCCTAAGGCCCCACGAGGTCAGGACCGGGCGGGCGGCGTGCCGCGCGGCGGCGGAGCCGTCAGCCCGTGCTCCAGCGGGACCCTGATGGTTAATTCGGGGTCAAGCCGCGAGGGCGAGTTCGAGGCGGGCGAGGTGGCTGGTCCTGGTCCGGTCCATGGGGTGGCCGTTCCACCAGGCGTGGAGTCGGATGAGGTTGAGAGCGACGGCCGAGTAGACGTGCTCGAGGTGCGTCCGGGCCAGGCCGCGGTAGCGGGCACGGCGGGTGCCGGTGACCGCGACGGCCTGGCGGATGGTGCCCTCGACGCCTGCTCGTCGTCGGTATTCGTGCTGCCAGTCACGGGTGGCCTGGGCGAGGCGGGCGGTGTGCTGGAGCTCGTGGAGTTGGCGGGGCAGGACGGTGAGCTGCCGGTATCCGGCCTTCGAGGTGGTGCACCGGCCCCGGGCCGGGCACGGCTGGCAGGTGGTCTTGGCGAACTTGATGACCACGGCGTCGGTGCCGCGCTGGGTGCAGGGGCTCCAGGACGAGCTGGTGCGGCCCTGCGGGCAGACGGCGTTCTGCTGTTCGAAGTCGATGGCGAACGCGGCCCGGTCGTAGCCGGCACCGGCTCTGGCCTGGGGCGAGCAGTCGCCCAACAGCGGGCTGATCAGCACGGTGCCGAAGTCCTTGAGCGAGGAGGCGACAAGCGCCGCGGAGGGATAGCCGGAGTCGACGTAGTGCTCGCCCGGAGCCAGTTTCCGGCCGGCCAGGGTCTGGTGGATCGGCTCGGTCATCGACGCGTCCGGCACGGTGGCATCGGTCGTGGCCACGTTCGTGACCAGGTTCGGGGCGCGGTTGTCGCCATCATCGTCGTCACAGGTCTCGGACAGGTGGATCTTGTATCCCAGCCAGAACAAGTCCTCGCCCTTGGCCGCCCAGCGGGCGTCGGTGTCGTACGGAGAGCCGAGACGGACTCTGGCCGGCGGGAGACCGTCCTCGTCCGCCGCCCGCCGCCGCACCTCCCGTCCTCTGGGGGTGTCGGTGACCTGGTAGTTCTGCACCAGTACGGTCCGCAAGACCTGCACCGCGGGCAGCTCGCGCAGCCATCCCGGCACGTCGGCGCGGTAGACCGCTTCCAGCAGTGTGACCGCATCCGTTCCGAACGCGACGGCCAGGTCGGCGCGCTTGGACGCGGTGACGGGCAGCCGCCAGGAATCGACCCGGGCCGCATAACGCCTGGACCATGGTTCGACGTCCACGACCGTGGCGAGCCAGCCCGGTGCCGCGGCCGCAAGCGCCTCCAGCACGGCCCGCACACTCTCACCGGCCAACTCCAGGCGGTTCATGTCCCGCACCGCGCTGATCACGTGAGTGGAGTCTGTCCGCTGCTTCCCGCCCGGCTTGACCAGGCCCTTCTCCTTCAACGCGGCCAGCAGCAGGTCCAAGGCCCGCTCCTCCAGGCCGTGCTCGACCACCCGGGTGCGGAACTCCGACAACACCGACGCGTCGAACCCCTCGTCCGCCAGGCCGAGCCCGAGCGCGTATTTCCAGGTGAGGTCCTTGCGGGCGGCATCGGCGGCCTGCCGGTCGGTGAGGTTCTCCGCCATCTGCAGCACCGTGACCAGCGCCAGCAGGCCCGGCGAGAGTGCCGGTCGGCCCCGTGCACCGAACGCACCGGAGAACTCCGTGTCCGGGAACACCTCGGGCAACTGGTCCCGGATCGCCACCGCGAGCGGCGGCTCCTTACGCGCGTACATCTTCCGTACCGCCGCAGCGATCTCCGGCGACGGTTCCGGCCACGACCGCGGCGACATCGACAAAACGAGCCCCTCCCCGGCCGGACCCTCCCGGCACAGGAGGAACCTGCCCACCCACTCCCACCAGCACCCTCAGCCGCACGAATTAACCATCAGGGTCCAGCGGCAGACCAAACACCCGCAGACGGCGTGAGGCGTCCTGCGAAGACCGCAAGGAGCGGTCAGGGGAACACCGCTTATCACTGCCGTCCCGAAGACCGGAGATCTTGGTGGACCTGCTGCTGTATGCCTTACTTCCGCGGACACTCCTTCAGGCTCTGAACAGGGTGAGCAACCACCTCCACTGCAGTGTCGGCAAACGAACGTTATCTTGAGCTCCGAAATGATGCGCCTCGCTGACCTGAGGCGATGCGGTGAGGACAGCGTCCGTGAAGCAGCTCATGAGGCAGCTCGGGGCCATGTCAGCATGGCCCGATCGTTGCCGAACCTCGACCTGGGCGGCGGGCCTCCGGAATGGGCGGGCTCTGGAGCCTGGCGGCGCGGAGGTCGCCGAGTGCGTGGGCGAGTTGTTCTCGGAGCTGACGGTTTTCCTCGGTGAGGCGGCGGTTGCGTTCATTGGCGGCCTCCAGGCGCCGGATGAGCGAAGCGTCGGAGGCTCGTTGCCGGGCCGGAACCGGGTCGGCGGGGGCTCGCTGCCGTTCGGTCCGTAGGCGTTCGATCTCGGCTCGCAGCTCGGGCTGGGTGTCAACACCGTTGCGTTTGGCTTCTGAGCTGTACGTCAAGCCCTGGTGAACGGCGCAACGGGACCACCTGATAGATCAACGATCGGCGAAGAAAGTCGATCAAGGTCAGGGGTCCCGTTGCGGGAGAAGTCTGTCATCACGTCCACGATCGAGACGGCCCGGGGTGTGTTCGCGCCGGGTCATCTGGGGGAGTTGACCCAGATCGTGGACTTCGCGCTGGTGGACGCAGTGTTGGAGGAGACCGGTCGGCGCGAGAAGCGCGTGCGGCTGCTGCCTTCGCGGGTGGTGGTGTACTTCGTGCTCGCTCTCGCGCTGTTCGAACACCGCTCGTACCGTGCGGTGTGGTCCAAGCTGACCGCCGCCCTGACCCCGCTGGCCCTGGTGCGTCCTGCGGTCTCCTCGCTGACGCGGGCCAGGCGCAGGGTGGGGGCTGCACCTCTGCGGCGTCTGTTCGAGACGCTTGCCGGGCCCGTCGCCCGCCCTGGGCAGGCCGGGTCCTTCTACCGGGGCCTGCGCACCGTGGCCGTCGACGGGACCCTGCTGCACACCCCCGACGACGAGACGCTCACCTGGCGCTACCCCAAGCGGGCCGGGGAGAGTCTTGAGTTCGGCTACCCGCTCCTGCGGCTGCTGGCCCTGGTCGAGTGCGGAACGCGCGCGCTCGTAGCCGCCGCCTTCGGACCGGAGTCCGAGGGTGAACTTTCCTATGCCGTGCGGCTTCTGACCGCTCTGGACAAGACGATGCTCCTGCTGGCTGACGCGGCGTTCGACGGCAACGAGTTCCTTGATGCCGTCCACCAGAGCGGGGCTCGGTTCCTGGTGCGCTCCGGGGCCCGCCGCGTCCCCACACCCGCCGAGCACCTGGGCGACGGCTCCTACATCTCCCGCATCGGCTACGGCGTCTTGCGGGTACTGCTGCCGGTGCGCGTGATCGAGGCGACCCTCGCCGTCACCCTGGCCGATGGCACCGTCCGCACCGAGCAGTGGCGGCTGATCACCAATCTGCTGGACCCCGTCCGTTTCCCGGCCGCCGAGCTCGTTGAGCTCTATCACCGCAGGTGGCAGGCGGAAACTACGTATTTTTCGATCAAGGCCACGATGCTCGACGGCCGCGTCCTGCGCTCCCGCAGCATCGATGGTCTCGACCAGGAAGTCTACGCCCTGCTCACCGCCTACCAGGCTCTGATCCGCGCCGGCGACGATGCGCTGACCGGGCGGCCGGAAGTACCCATGGAACGGATCAGTCTCACCGTCCTGCTGACCGCCGCAACCGACACCGTCACCGCCGGCCAGGGAATCTTCCCCAGCACCCTCATCGACCTGGTCGGCGCGATCGGCCACGCAGCCCTGAGCGACCTCCTGCCCGCCCACCGACGGCAACGAGTGAAGGCCCGCACCCGCAAGAACCCCACCAGCAAGTACGGCCCGAACGCCGGACAGCGCCCCCAGCCTCACCAATTCACCGTGGTGGCTTGCTCTGGTGACGGAGCGTGAGATCGACATGGAGGGTGCCTCGACCTGCGATGATTCAGCTTCTCAAGGACTGGATCATGGCGGGGAGGAGGCACCCTCCGGGTGTCGAAGCTTACCGAGTGGGCGGACGGCCTGTCGTTGTCGGAGGGCGGGCGGAAGCTGGTGGGCAAGGCAGGGATCGTGCCGGTGCGGCGCCTGGCGGACAAGGTCGGCCTGACCGACACGCTGTCCTCGGCGTTGGTGCGACGGGACTTCCATCCGGTCCATGACCGGGGCGGGGTGCTGGTATCGGCGGCGTGTGCGGTGCTGCTGGGGGCGCGTTCGATCGCCGGGATCGCGGTGATGCGGCAGGCAGCACTGGTACTCGGGCAGCCGGCCTTGGCCTCCACGCTGTACCGCACCCTGGACCAGATCGGCCCGGTCCAGCTCACCAAGATCGCCTCGGCGCGGGCGAAGGTCCGCTCCCGGGTGCACGACCTGCGGGACCTGCGGCCGGGCGGCTTTCCGTGGATACGCGTGGATGGCAGGGAGCTGACCGGCTGGACGGTGCTGGACATCGATGCCTCCTTCGTGCCCGCCCACTCCGAGAAGGAGGGCGCCGAACCGCATCGCAAGGGTTTCGGCCTGCACCCGCTGCTGGTGTTCCTGGACAACACCGACGAGCACCTGGTGTGCCGCCTGCGCCCGGGCTCGGCCGGCGCGAACACCGCGAGCGACCACATTGAGGTCGCCACCGAGGCCGTGCGGCAGCTGCCGACCCGCCGCCGCAGGAAAGTCCTCTTCCGTGCCGACGGCGCGGGCGCGACGAAGCAATGGCTGGCCTGGATCGCCTCCGGCGGCGGCAACAAGGCCCACACCTGGGAATACTCGGTCGGCTGGAGCCGGGACGAGGACTTTTGGAGTGGCCTGGCCAAGGTCCCCGAGAAGGCCTGGACACCCGCGCTCGACGCGAAGGGCGTCCCCCGCGAGGACGCCGCCCTGGTGGAGATCACCGACCTGCTCGACCTCAGCGAATGGCCGCCCGGTCTGCGGATCATCGTCCGGCGCGAGCCCGTCCACCCCAAGTACACCAAGGACTTGAAGCCCTACGAGCAGGCAACCGGCTTCCGCTACACGGTGATCGCCACGAACACGGTCGGCCGGCAGCTGCAGTGGCTCGACGCCCGCCACCGCACCCACGCCCACGTCGAGTCCGGCATCCGACGCTCCAAGGCACTGACCCTGCTGCGACTGCCCTCGTTCAAATTCGCCCTCAACCAGGCCTGGTGCACCCTTCTCGCCACCGCCATGGACCTGCTGTCCTGGCTGCAGCTCCTCGCCCTCGACGGCCGTCTCGCCCGCGCCGAGCCCACGCCGTCCGCACCGACCTACTCGACGTCCCCGCCAAGCTGACCGACCACGCCCGCCGACGCGAGCTCAAGCTCGACCCCGCCTGGCCCGCCTCCCACCACGTCGTCACCGCATGGGACCGCATCCAGGCCCTGCCCGACCCCGGCTGACCACCACGCCGCCACCCCAACACACCGGAAGGAGGAGACCCGCAGCACCCTCGGTGAGTGGACACCGACGACCACCGCGACGACACGCGGCCCACCGACCTGACCCACGACTATCACCCCCTCAGAACGAACCATCAGGAACCGGACACCCCAGCCGAACCACTCACGCCGGCGCGCGCACATGAATGATCGAGGCCAGAAGGCCCAGAACTACACCGTCCATACCACCGTCACATTCTTTGCCCACGGCCTCAATAGCCGCTCACGGCGCTAACGCAACGGTGTTGCCGCCAGGGATCACCCGAGGGAGTGGCGCGCGACCCCGTTGTCCGGACAGCCTCCCCCGGCTGTCGAGGCCCCGGGCATCTTCCCGGGCCCCGAGCCGTCACCGCCTGGCCACGACTCGCAGCAGGAGGCAGCATAGCCACACGCCACCCCGCGGTGACGTCCCGTCTCGTGGTGTAGCCGATCAAACTGGCGGAATCCCCAGGTCGCGGCCCGAATCGCCTTCGCTGGACGCCCTGTTGAGACATATGGAGCCGGGACCAGCGGTGATCGCCCCACCGCCCGCAGCGGCACGTACCGGACGGATCCGAAGCGGAGGCGACAGACCGTGATCGCCTACACCACGAAGGGGGACACGACCCACCCCGCTCCTGGGCGGTGCGCGGCACCACGCGAACCGTGCGTGCTTACGGCGTAAGCACCTCCTTTCTCGGCTGGCCAACACCTCGCGCTGCGGACAGCCATGGCGCAAGTGCTTACGACGTAAGCACTCAAGGGAACTCACGCCTTGAGCAGCTCGATCAGTCTCTTTACCTGTTCCTGTGTCAGACGGCTGCGAAGCTCCAGTGCCAAGGCCTGCAGTTCGTCGTCTGAATCGACCGTGGCCTGCGCGGACTGCTTCTCTGTCGCCTCGGCTGCCTGATTGACAGCACCGTTTGTACGGGGCGAAGCGGGTTGCTCTGCCTTCTTCGTTCGTTCGCGCTTCTTGGCGGCGCGCTGCTGCAGTGCGTGTTCGGCGGCACTGTGCTGCTGCCGTTCAGGCAGCTGTCCGACTGTGCGGGCGACGTCCAAGGGAATCGTCTTCTCGGAGACGGCCTGCTTGAGCTCCGGGGTGAGATTGAGAAGGGCAAGTCTCTGGGTGACCCATCCGCTGGACTTGCCGAGTGCTCGGGCGACCGCCCGCTGAGAGCCGTGCACTTCGACTAGGCGCTGCAGGGCTCGCGCTTCGTCGAGGGGTTCGAGGTCCTCGTGTTGTACGGCTGCGGTGAGTGCGGTCTCCAGAAGGGTGTCCGCGTCTTCGGCGAGGGAGTCGTCGACGTGGACAGGGACGTCATCGAGGCCTGCGAGCCTCGCGCCGGCGAGGCGGCGGTTGCCGTCGACGACGACGTAGTGGGCCGACGTGAGGTCTGAGGCGCGCTCGGGATGGGCTGCCAGAAAGGCATCCCGGGTGACGATGGTGAGGGGCTGAATGACGCCTTTGCCGGTGAGGCTGTCCGCCATCTCCTCTATGGCTGCGAGGGTGGCCCTTGGGTTGTAGGGGTTGGATGCCAGCTGGTCGAGGGGGACGCGGGGGGTTTCGTTGTGAGATGCGCTGTGGCTTGCGGGCGGTGCACTGGCCTGGCCGGCGAAGGCGGCGAAGCTGGCGGCGCGGCTGCTCATGGGCTGAGCTACTGCGTCGAAGGTGGCTGATCCACCGAGAGCGTCGGCTTTGCTCATGTCAGTCTCCGGGCGATCTCGCGCATGTGGTGAGCCTGGTCAGATTCGGGGGCGTAGGCAAGGAGTCCTCGTTGGAGCCGTACGGCTTCGCGTTGCTCCTTCAGGTCGCCGATGACGGCGAGCACAGGGGGTGTGCCGAGGCTCTTCCACTTCTCCAGCGAGGACGTGGCGATGTAACCGCGGCGCGAGTCGTACTTGTTGACCACGAGCCCGAGTTGATCGACCTCGATGTCGTAGTCGCCAGCGAGGGATACGACTTGGTTGATGAGCATGCCGTAGGCCTGTGCGGAGGTGTCCTCGGCTTCGACGGGGATGACCAGTCCGGAGGAGCTGGGCTTTTCGCCTTCGCGGCGGCGGCCGTAGTAGATGGCGGCGTCCATCGCTAGTCCGAGGCTGGGCGGCGAGTCGATGACGATGGCGTCGAAGTGCTCTTCCAGTGGCGCCAAGGCTCGCTCTAGCGCGGCGTGGCGAGGCCCGCGGAACATGGTGAGGCCGGAGTCGAGCAGGAAGGCGTCGAATGCTGCGGGCAGGATGCGTAGCCGGCCGCCGAAGCGTGCTTCCTCTATGCCGACGGTGAGGTCGATCAGAGGCGTACTCGCTTGCTCCCTGTTGAGCATGTGGGTGATGAGGCTTTCCGCGCCGGCGGGAATGGCCTTGAGGCCCAGTTGGTGGGAGAGGTGGCCTTGGGGGTCGTAGTCGACCATGAGGACGCGAAGGCCGAGCCGTGCGGCGGCCTGGGCGTGTCCAGCGGCATCCTGCTGGGGGTCTTCCGCGAGCGCCTGGGCGAGGCCGGCGGTGACGGCGGTCTTCCCGACTCCGCCTTTCTGGTTGCAGACGATGATGCGGCGCGTTGGCGGGGTGTCGTCATCTGCGGGGTTCTGCTCCAGCCAGAGCGCGACGGCCTGGGCGAGGCCTTGAATGTAGGAGACGCCTCTGGTAACGCAATCTTGCTTGAAAGCGTCGTAGAGGCCTTCCGGCAGCCAGGTTCCGAACGACTCGGCTCCTGCTGTGTCAACCGTAGGGAAAAGCTCCAGGGAAGCACGCCATGCCTGAATGCCGTTAGTAACGGCGTCCTGGACGTCAACACTTAGCTGCGCTGCCCGGACTTTGAGGGCTTGTCGGAGGGATGCGGGCAGCTTGGACACGAGCTTCTCCCGCTCACCTCCCGATGTTGGAGATGCCATGCGCGGCAGCATACTGCCGTCTTTGATCGAATCCCGTCAGGAGGATCGCATTTTTCACCTGTCTTGGCGTTAGCTCCTACCTGTTGGGGTGCTTACGCCGTAAGCACCCCCAACGCCATCGCAGGCTGGGGACCGTTCTAGGGATACGGACGCAGAACGAGGCCGGCAGGCCTCGCCAACTGCCGCACCCCCGAACGCAAAAAAGGCCCCCGTGGTATCCGCTTCGGGCGGATACCACGGGGCCAGTCTCAGAGGGCGAGGGCGGCGGCCAGGCCGAGCAGGGGGAGAGCAGCGAGGGTCAGGTTGACCGCTGGTTGACCGCGCGTCGTAGCTGCGTGAACTTGGCGACGGCGATCGTGGACAGGACTCGGATGCGGGCGGCTCGGGTGTCGCCGTCCATGCTCGCCAGGATCTCGGCATCGTCCAGTCGTGCCCAGTAGGGGAAGCTGGCGCGGTCGTCGCCGCCGAGGCGGGGCCGAGCGACTAGGAGCAGCAGGACCGCAGCCACGCCCAAGGTGAGGACTGCGAGCGCGCCGACAGCCTTGACTGCGGTGGGTAAGGAGTTGTCGGCGACGGAGGTGAGACCGGCGAGGACTGCGCCGTTGAAGGCGAGCAGGAGGGACGCCTTCCCGTCCGTGCGCGTACTCCAATAATCTCGCCGGCCAGCTGGTGCAGGCGTTGTCCAGGTTTCGGTCCGCGTCGACGGTGGCGGTGTCGGGGCCCGCCGTTGCGGTGGGTACGGGATGGGTGCGGGAGGACCAGGCAAGGGCCATGGGTGAGTGCTCCTTCGGCCAGCTTGTTCAGGCGGCAAGGTGATGGGTGGTGGTGGCGGCGGGCAGGGTGTAGGTGCCGGGTGCGGCGGGGGTCCCGTCGAAACACTCCAGGCAGGACCCCAAGGTCTTCAGCGGGAGGCAGTGGAGGTACCGCCGGCCACAGGGGCCGGGACATGTCTGGCGCTTGGCCATCGCCTTGTCGAGCGCGGCTTCCTTCGCGAGCGTCATCGCGAACTTCGGCTGCGCCAGGTCGATCCGGTACAGCCACGCGAAGCGCTTGCCGCCGCGGCACTCGATCCGTGCGACGAGCTCCTGGCCGCCGGGGCGCAGTCCCATCTCCCGCAGCTGGCGGCGGGTCGCGAGGGTGGCGCGCCCGGCCTGCTTCCACCGGAAGACCGGTAAGGAGCCGTCGCCGGGGCCGTGCGGGTCGACGTCGACCGCCACGGCCGGACACGTCCCGAACCGGATCACATCCCCAAGACTCACTCAACCTAACGCCCGTCAAAGATCAGTCCCTCCCCTCCGCAAATGAATCAAAGGGTCGAATTAAGTACTGATCACTCCACTCGTGCTTGCCAGGCGGACGTATACCCTTGAGGTCTTACTCTCTTCAGAAGGGGAATTATCTCAATGCGTGGGTTTATCTCGAAGGTGGCGCAGACAGCGCTGTCGGTGGTGGTGTTGGGAGGTACGGCCTTTTCTCTCGGCGGGCCCGCTCAAGCGGCTGACGTACTGGAGCAGATTCAGCAGGTCGCTGGTGGATCGGCGTGGGGTTATGTCAGTACCTCCGACATGTTTCACATCGATAGCGGATCGGGGTACGTCGCAGCGCCCAGCACTCAGGCGGGGAGCAGCAACTACGGCTCCGTTGATGTCCGTCGGCAAGCGGGATCAGCCCACAAGTACACTGTTCGTTTCGCTGGACTAGGCGCACAGCAGGACCAGGTCATGCCTGGGGTGGTGCATGTCACCAAGAGTTTGTATCAGGTCCCTTCGCCCGGGACCTCGCTGAATAGCAACGGGGACTGCATTCCCTCTTCGCCCTACTCATCCGACGGTGACCTTTTGGTCGATGTCCGGTGCTATGACCGCGACAATCGTCCCGATATGAACGCCAACTTCGCCCTCACCTATGCGCAAGGAGCTGGCATAGAAGGGGCGGGGGACAGAACGATAGTGCGGGTCGACAATCCCCCTGCACCCCTCGAGACTGCACCTGTACAGCCGCCCGTGCAGGCGAGCACAACGGGCCAGCCGGCGAAGGTCCTCACCGCAGGAGAGTGGGGCAGCTATATCGTCAAACTGCCTGTCCTCGCGGGGCCTTCGTCCTTCACCGTGACGGCCATTGGCGATTCTGGATCCGATAAGTCGTGCAACCTCGGCAGTACCGCTGTGGTGTTCGGTTCGCCTGCCGTGCAAGAGGTGCGGATCAAGTGCTTTAACCCCCGGACGGGGGCACCGGTGACGTCAGGGTTTTCTCTGACGCATGTAGCGCAGACGAACCTCGTGGGTGCCCGCAGCCGTCTCTCCGCTGCCCATGTGTGGGTGCCGCTGGTCCCTGTGAGTGACGACGTGACTTCGCCGTCGATCCGCTACAACCGAATTTACGGGGCGGAATCCGGGCAGGTCTTGGTGCTGCATGCAGCAAAGGGTAAGTACAGTGTTTTGCTCGGCAACCAGCAGTGGAGCATCTCTCATAGTCCGATCGTTATGGTGACCGCGCAGCAGAGCACGGCGTCTTGCCTAGTAGAACCTACCAACCACATTCAGAACGGCCCCTTCCAGACCGCATTCATCGTCTGCCGGGACGGCCAAAGGAATTATGTGGACACTGGCTTCCACCTTGCTTTCATGGCTACGCAATAGCTGGTGATGCCCTGAAGGCTAGTCATAAGCCCTGTTTGGTGCGCCGCCCTTGGTCAGCAGCGACGGCCCCGCTCGATAGCCTGACGAGTTCTCACACACGACAGGCACTACTGGGCGGGGCCGGCAAGCACCGCAACACCCAGGGGCATTTCAAAGGGCGTTGTCAGACATCCCATGGCGTTGGGTGTCAACTCGTGGCGAGGTTGGCGTGGTGGGCCCAGGCGGTGGCCTCGTCGTAGCGGGTGCGGGTCTTGAGGCATCCGTGGAGGATGCCGACGAGGCGGTTGCCGACCTGACGCAGGGCGGGGTTGTAGTCGAGTTCGCGGGCTCGCTGCTTGTTGTAGTAGCGGCGGACTCCGGGTGAGTTCTGCAGCGCGCAGAACGCCTGGCGCTGCAGTGCGTCGGCGAGGCGGTTGTTGCGGACGAAGCGGGCCTGGACGGTGTGGCTCCTGCCGGAAGCGTGGGTGACCGGGCTGGTGCCGGCGTAGTTCTTGCGTGCCTTCGCGGACGCGTAGCGGGCGGGGTCGTCCCCGAAACTCGGCGAGCACCCGGGCCCGGACGATCTCGCCGATGCCGGGCATCGACAGGTAGATCTCAGCGTCCGGGTGTGCCCGAAAATGTGCCTTCACTTCACCCTCCAACGTGTCTATCTGCTCGTTGAGGGCAATCAGCAGCCGGGCGTGCGCGGTCGCCGCGGCTGCGTAGGCGGCGGTCACCGGGGCCGCGACGTCGAGCTGGGGCTCGCGCAGCGCGGCCGTGATCGCCGCGGCCCTCTGGTCGCGGTTGCGGCGGCGGTGCCGGGCCAGCACCGCGGTGATCTGCTGTTTCGTCAGCTTCGACGCCCGCTCGGGTGGGGGGGGGCCTTGACCAGCAGTTCCAGGGCGTTGGTGCTGGTCAGCTCCAAGCTGGCGTAGGCAGTGAGCGCGCCGGGGAAGTACTCGCGCAGCGTGTTCCGCAGGCGCTGGAAGGTGCGGGTGCGTTCCCAGATCAGGGTGTGATGGGCGCGGGCGACGACCTTGACGGCCTGGGCCTGCTCGCTGTCCCGGCGATCGGCCGTAACTGATCGCGGTCGATGCGGACCATGTCCGCGAGCGCGTGCGCGTCGCCCTTGTCGCTCTTCGCGCCGGAGGTGCCGTAGCGTTCCTTGAACCGGGCCGCCTGCCGTGGGTTGACCGCATAGACCTGGTAGCCAACCGCGAGCAGGGCCTGCACCCACGGCCCGTGGTCGGTCTCGATCCCGACCACTACCTGCCCCGGCTCCAGGTCCTGGCCACCGTACCGGGCGACCAGGGCGTGCAGCTTGGCGATCCCTTCGACACCCTCCATCAGCCGGGCGGTCCCGAGCCTGCGGCTCGAACCGTCCTGGACCTCGACATCATGGTGGTCTACACGTATGTCACGTGTTCCTCTCGCCTGCTGGAATAACAGCTGAGCGCCGTCGCCGCGGACCGGCTCGACGAGAGTCCGCTACACGAGGACTCCTCGGTCTGGCCGTCGCGGTGCGCGCTGACCTCGCAGACAGAGGATCCTGTCGGCTGGTCTGTTGAACTGCTCAGCCGTACGCCACGTACCAGTCGCTGTGGGTGGCAGTCTGCCGCCCGGCGTAATACCAGGGAACGGGTCGGCGGGCATACGCCTGTCGCAGGTACATCGCGCAACGACCGCAAGGCGTCGACGGCGGGCGTCAAACCGGTGCCCAAAGGAAGGGTTGAACGATTCCAGTGAATTCGAGCCGTTCGGTCAGCGACTCTCTCGACTTAGCCGCCCCAGCGGACCAGGAGGAGATGGCGAGCGGAGCACAAGTCCGTCGGCAAGTGCTGGGTCTGGATGGTCTGCGCGGCCTGGCGGCACTCTATGTGGTCCTGTTCCACTGCTGGTTGTACACCTTCCCGGGCTATCCAGACAGTTCAGCGCCTCCGTGGCTGGACATGCTGATGTTCGGGCGCCTCGCTGTCGTCTTCTTTCTGGTGCTGTCTGGATTCTCCCTGGCAATCTCCCCGGCGCGTCACGGGTGGCGGTCGGACGGCGTCGCCCAGTTCCTGCGCCGACGCGCTTGGCGCATTCTGCCTCCGTATTGGGCAGCGCTGGCCATGAGCCTGATCATTTCCTGGTTCGTGGTGCCAGCTTCACACTTCGGAGAACCCACCGGCGCGTCAATTGCGGTGTACGGCCTCGTTGCTCAGGACATGTTCGCCGCCCCGACACCGAACGGCGCATTCTGGTCGATCGGGGTGGAGGCCGAACTCTATCTCCTTTTCCCTCTCCTCCTTTTTGTTCGGCGACGGTGGAACGCTACTATTTTGGCCGCATGCGTGACACTTCCGGTGATCGCCGGTGTCCTGATGGCGGCTGACGCGTCCCCTGTGGAGGGCGACAACTGGCTCGCTCCCCATCTCGCTCCCGTGTTCGTTGCAGGCATGGTAGGAGCAGGAGTCGTCGTTGCGTCGGACAGAGTCCAACGCCTGCCCTGGGGATGGTTCGCCGTCCTGGCCGCCATCCCTGTCCTGGTTCTCGGTGTCGTCCAGGGGTCTGTGTGGACGGTGGACCACTATTTCGGGATAGATCTCGCCATCGCTCCCGCCATGACGATGCTGCTTGCCGCGGTTGCCACCGGCAGACCCGCCATCCTCGTACGGTTCCTGACGGCGCGACCCATTCACAGCCTCGGTAGCTTTTCCTACAGCCTCTACTTGATCCATCTGCCGCTCGTCATGGCGGTGATTCGCCGAGTCGCCCCGCATTTTGTGTCGTCCGGCCTGCCCACCTTCTGGTTCACGCTTACGCTGGCCCTCCCGGTTTCGGTGCTTGCGGCATGGCTGTTCTCTCAAATCTTCGAAATGCCCTTCAAGCGAAACAGATCTTGGAAATCCATGATCGCGACGAGCCGTTCCCAATGGTCCGGCAGGAGCGCGACAGACCTCCGACGGCCTTATGAAGGAAATTCTGGCCAGAACTGACGATGTCGCAGTGCTGCTCTACCGCGCAACGCCGGCGCTTGCCTTTTTTAACTTACCCTCCACCTGGGCGTCGGCGGTCAGCACGGCGCCAGTGATGTCCAGCGTCTCCAGCAGGTCACGCAGGCACGGGATCTCTCATCCGGGGTCTCGGTCTGCCGCAGCGTGGTGCCCGGCTGCCCCTTCGGACGGCCCGGGCCACGCCCGGACTTCCCGCGCAGCGACCTCGGGGCGGGCTTGGCCAGGCCGTCCGAGGACGGCGGCTTCGAGGAGTTCGAGGAGTTCTGGCCCAGCCGGGCCTCCAGATCCGCGATCCGCGCCCGCGCTGCCGCCAACTCGGCGCGTGCCGTGGTCAGCTCGCTCCGCAACTCAACTACCAGCGCCACGACTTCCTCATAGCTGGGGAGCAGTGCGACTGAGGACATGAGACCCAATGATCACGAAACCGGGCGTCGAGAGCAACTCGCCTACCAGTGACCAGCTATCCAGTCACACTTCGAAGACCCCTATATCGGCACCGACGTCCTCACCGGCCGGCGCAAGCCACCCGGCCGGGAACGACCCCAAGCCGACAAGATCCTCAACCAGTCCATCAGCACCCTGCGCGCCGCCGTCGAACCAGCGATCGCACACCTGAAGGACTGGAAGATCCTCCTCGCTACCGCGGCCCACTCGACACCCTCCCGAGCATCGTCCGCACCATCACCGCACTCGCGTCCTTCCCAAATCCTGGTGAGACTTATGAATAACCCCCCGGATACTCAAAGACCCCGGGACAACTCGATACTAGGTACGCGTACTCATGACTCGCCAAACCGACGGATGGACCATGCGTGCATGAGAATGAACAAGTTGCACGCCGCGACCTCCGGGGTTTTGGGCGTGGCCGGGCCGTGCCGGTTTCGGCGTGGGGACTGAGGGGGCAGCAGGACGTCCAGGGTCAGGCGCCGTCTGAACTCGACTATGCCTCCGGTCGCTGGACTCGGAAAGGACCTTGAGACCGCTCGGTGTGGCCTCAGCTGTTGGCGCTGGTCAGCGGCACCCTGCTTGCATGCCTCACGCAAAGGTTCTTCAGCGGTGTGGGGTGGCGGGTGCCGACCGCCGGGGTCATCGGCGCGAATAGGGAAATAATTAACCCGCCGAGGGTACCTCGTACAGAAGAGCCATATCGAAATGCACTATCCTGCAACTAGTGTCACTATATTCGTTATTTTGGAGGCCCTAATATGACTAATATGTCCCGACGTTTGAAGGTCGGCCTAGCAATCTTTGCTGTGAGTGCAATTGGCGCAGCAGTGAACCACATTGCGTGGGGAATGCTGGGAAACCCTTTGAGCGGCCCAAATTTCGGCGGCGGAGCGCTGCAGCTGCTGTTTTACGCCTGCGCGCTGGCGGGAGTAGCCATCCTCGTGGCTGAGCTCGTTCGCCGACACAACTCCTAGCGGGGTCGCAAGACAACGGCCACCGCGCCGACCACCGCGAAGTCGATTTCACAGATATCGACTACATTGAGCCTTTTTCACGTGTAGATCATGAGGGTGAGGATCGCGGCAGCTACTGACGTGAGTCTGTTCGGACTGACGCGGGCATGCCGGAAGATCCGCCACTGCTTGATCCGGGAGATGGTTCGCTCGACGGGAGCACGCAGTGCGGCGTGGACCTTGTTCGACGTCTTGTGCTTGTCGGGCAGTTCGGTTCCGGGCCGTCGTTTGATCGGGGTGATCACAGTGCCGCCGGCCCCGACGTACCCTTTGTCCGCGAGGATCTCGAGGTCCAGTCGCGCGCAGGTGTCGACGATGGCGTGCTCGCGGGCGGCCGTCACATCGTGGGTGCCGCCCGGAAGGGCGGGTGACATCCACAGCAGTTTGCCCTCTTCTGCCGCAATGACCTGCAGATTCACGCCCTCGCGGCGGACCTTGCCGGAGAAGTGCCCCGGCGCCTGGACCCGGTCGGTCTCCGCGACGGTGCCGTCCAGCAGCACGTAGCCGTCCGTGTGATGACTGGTGAGCGCCTCGGTCAACGACGGCGCGTGCTCCGCAAGTTGCCCGATCGTGTGGTTCACGTAGCGCCAGGCGGTGGCCGTGCTGATGCCGAAGCCTGCGGCGATCTGTTCGAGGGTGTCGTGCTTGCGCAGGTAGACCAGGGTGCACCGGGCCCGGTCGTACGGACGCAGTCTGCAGCGCCGGCCGGCTTCACAGGACGCGATCACCATCGTGACCAGCTCCAGGAGCTCCGGATCGACATCGCATCCGGCAGGATAGGAGAACACGGGGCATCTCCGCAGGTGAAGGTTATGTCTGGCGACTCTCCAAACCAACGGGATGCCCCGTTCGGCACGCCACCGTCAACACTTCACCGACGCTCACCCGCAGGCCGTACAAGTGAAAAAGGCTCAGGGACTCCACGAGAGTAAGAACAGCTCAGACCCTCAGGTACTGCCCCGTCGGGTACGGAGGCGTGAAATCCCGCGGTGTGGTGAACGCGTGTGAACCTTCTGCGGCTGGTGTCCGTTTCCTGAAGTAGCACCGGCTTGCCGGGCGGCCCCGATCAGGATGTAGGTGAAGATGGCAGGGTGAGTAATGACGATAAAAGGGATATCTCTTCCGCCTCTCCGGAAGGTGAGGAGCTGGTGGAGGTGTTGTACCGGGAGCACGGGAATGCACTGCTGCGTTTCACGGTCGGTTTGTGCGGCGGGGACCGGCAGCGGGCCGAGGACGTGGTGCAGGAGACCTTGCTGCGGGCATGGAAACACTCCCAGCGGCTCGAGGCCATGGACCCGGCCGGGATCCGACCGTGGCTGGTAACGGTTGCCCGCCGCCTGGTTATCGACACCCACCGGGCCCGCTCGGCCCGCCCCCGCGAAACCGACCCAGCGCCGCTGGAGTTGCTGCCTGGGCCAGACGAGATGGCACAGGCGTTGGAGACCATGGTGGTCTCCGACGCCTTGGACACTCTCACCTCGCAGCACCGGCAGGCCCTGGTGGAGACATACCTCAAGGGCCGCACGCTGGCGCAGGCCGCCACCGTTCTGGGAATCCCGCCCGGAACCATGAAGTCCCGGGTCTATTACGCGCTGCACTCCATGCGCCTAGCCCTTCAGGAACGAGACGAACGACAGGAGAGACCCGGGCGATGAGCACCAGCCCTGACCATCACGAAGTGGCCGCCTACGTCCTGGGCATCCTGGATGCGGCCGCCACCGACGCCTTCGAAGAACACCTCACCACCTGCCCCGACTGCGCCCTGGAAGCCACGCAGCTCAGCGAGACCGCCGAACGGCTCGCAGCCCTGGCCACCCCTGTCAACGTTTCAGCGGCCCAGGGCGGCGCCTTGCACGGCCAGGGCAGTCTGGCGCTGGCCGAACGGCAGGTGCCGGTCGGCGCCGTCATCAGCGGACCGGAACTCCTGCAGCGCACCCTGGCCGCGACCGCGGCCGAGCGTCGCACCACCAAACGGCGACGTCTGGTCCTGATGGCTGCCGCAGCAGCCGCGATCATCGCCGGCCCCATCCTGGCCCTCAACGCCACTCCCGGCCATCAGGCAGCCCCCTCCGCGGCCGCCACCACCCTCCCCTCCCTGACAGGCCAGGCACACACCACACACAACCTGGCCACCGGCGTCACCGCCACCGCCGCCCTCCAGCCCAAGACCTGGGGCACCGCCATCACCCTGCAAGTATCCGGCGTCAAAGGACCCCAGACCTGCCGCCTCCTCGCTGTCAGCACCGACGGCCACGCCCGCCCAATCGGCGACTGGCGCGTATCTGCCCCCAGCACACCCAAGCCCCTGACCGTCACCGCGGCCACCGATCTGTCCCTCGACCAGCTCGACCACCTCGAAGTCCGCACCGCCGCAGGCCAAACCCTCGCCACCATCTCCACCTGAGTGGGCGTTTAGAGACAATCCGCTCTTCCCCCACCCCGTGGTCGCCGAGTCGCTCCTGGACCGGCTGATCAACACCAGCCACCAAGTGATCATGAACGGCCCCAGCTACCGGCCCAACAAGCGACCCAGAGGAGGCAGCACCGACAAGAGGGAGTGTCATGAATCAGGTGTGGATCTCCCCGAAGGAGTGAGCCTGATGAGTACGACGACTGGTCACCTGATCGAGACCGTGGAGGGCGTGTCGCTTGCCGAGGTCGGCGGTGGCGTCGAGGGTGCCGACGTGAAGTCGATGCCGGTGTCGCAGAATGGTCTGTCCAGTGAGCTGCTGGAGGAGCTGGCCGCGCTCGCGGCCGAGAAGGTCCGCGGAGAGGGACTGCGGCTGATGGGCGAGGGCGGCCTGCTGCCCGAGCTCGCTCAGCACCTGATGCAGTCCGCGCTGGAAGCAGAGATGGACCAGCACCTGGCCGACGGGGTCGGCCGCGTCGGCGGGCGCGGGTCGCGCTCGGGCGGCAACACCCGCAACGGCTACCGGAGCAAGAAGGTGATGACGGAGGTCGGCGCCGTCACGGTGCAGATCCCGCGAGACCGTCTGGGCACCTTCCAGCCCCGGCTGCTGCCCAAGTACGCCCGCCGCACTGGTGCGTTGGACGACCTGGTGATCTCGCTGACCGCAAAGGGCCTGACCTCCGGCGAGATCGTCTCCCATCTCGCCCAGACGTACGGGATGACGACAACGAAGGAGACCATCTCCACGATCACCGACAAGGCCCTGGAATCGATGGCGGAATGGCGCACCCGCCCGCTCGACGCGGTCTACCCGGTCGTCTTCATCGATGCCGTGCACGTCAAGATCCGAGACGGTCATGTCGCCAACCGGCCCATCTACGTGGCCATCGCGGTCACCGCCGACGGCTACCGCGAGATCCTCGGCCTGTGGGCCGGCGACGGCGGCGAGGGCGCCAAGTACTGGCAGACGGTGCTCACCGAGATCAAGAACAGAGGCGTCCGTGATGTGCTGATGCTGGTCTGCGACGGGCTCAGCGCCCTGCCCGACGCGGTGAACGCCGTCTGGCCCCGGACTGTGGTGCAGACTTGCGTGGTTCATCTCCTGCGCGCGAGTCTGCGGTATGCCTCACGCCGCGACTGGGCCGACGTCGCACGCGACCTCAAGCCCGTCTACACCGCTGTCAACGAGGACGAGGCCCGGGCACGGCTGACCGACTTCGACGACAAGTGGGGCAAGCGCTATCCGTCGATCGCCGGGACCTGGGAGCGGGCCTGGAGCGAATTCGTGCCCTTCCTCGGTCTGCCCGACGCGATCCGGCAGGTCGTCTACACCACGAACGCGATCGAGTCCCTCAACGCCCGCTACCGGCGCGCGGCCCAGGCCTGCGGACACTTCCCCAACGAGACCGCCGCCTTGAAACGCCTCTACCTCGCCACCCTCGCACTCGACCCCACCGGCCGCGGCCGCCAGCGCTGGAACAACCGCTGGAAAAGCGCTTTGAACGAGTTCGACGTTCTCTTCGACGGCCGCCTTACCGCCGGACGAGTGTAGGCCGACCAGCCCACCGAAAAACCTGTAGGCCAAACAGACGAACCACACCTGAATCCTGATAGACCCCGACAAGACAAACAAGGGTGTCACGTTGGTGGGGTGTGATGGGTTGATGGCGTGTCAGGGTGTGGTGGGGGCGTGCGTCGGCCTCTGGTCAGGCCGCGGTGGCCAGGCCGGTGGTGCCGGTGATCTGGTCCCAGATGGTGAAGCGGATGGTCATCTCGAGGCGGTGTTCGGGAGCGGTCATCAGGTGGCGGCGGGGTCGGAAGTGGGGTGAGATGCCGCTGAACGCGGACAGGAACCGTTGCGCCCCGCCCGGGGAGCGGAAGCCCTTCATGGCGCGCTCGCGCTGCCGGGTTGGCTGGTGGGAGTTCTCGGCCCGGTTGTTCAGCCCCTTGTGACTGCGGTGCTCGACCGAGCGCATCAGCCGGCGGTGGGCGGCGCCGTAGGAGCGGAGCTTGTCGGTCACCAGCACCCTGGGCACGCGGCGATGCTTCTTCATCAGCTTGGCCATGAACCGCTTGGCGGCCTTGGTGTCCCGCTTGGATTGGACCAGGATGTCGAGGACGTTGCCGTCCTGGTCTACGGCCCGCCACAGGTACTGCCGCTCGCCGTTGACCTTGATGAAGACCTCGTCGAGATGCCATTTGTCGCCGGCCCGCGGCCGGCGGCGGCGCAGAGAGTCGGCGTAGGCCTGCCCGAACTTCACGCATCAGCGGCGCACGGTCTCGTAGGAGACGATCACGCCGCGGGCGAGCATCAGCTCCTCCACCTCGCGGAAACTCAGCGGGAACCGGAAGTACAGCCACACGCAGTGGGAGATGATCTCCGCCGGGTACCGATGCCCCTTGTACGACGGCGACGCGCTCCCCACGGCAAGACCCTCCCCAGCGTGACCAACCCCAAGATCATCTCATGCCGGTCAGCCAACGTGACACCAGAACGCCAGCCGGACCACGTCGTAGCCAGCGTCGAGGACGATGAGGACCGGCAGATCGCCGTCCTTCCAGTGTCCGACCGCGCGCAGCCGCTCGACCACCTCGCGCAGCTGCTCGGCGGTCACCGCGGTCTCGTCGTCGCATGGCCCGATCCGGACCGCATCCAGCAGCGCGGTCCGGGACGTGCGGCCCGGCTCCAGGGCGGCGACGACGGAGTACGGCCAGCCGGGGATCATCTGGGCCGAGCCTCCCGGTGAGGCGGGCTATCGGGTGCGGGGTCCGCCGTGCAGGAGCAGGATGGCTACCGCTGCGCCGGCGGTCGCCGCGCTGAGCAGTGACGCCCACATTCTGCCGGTGACGGCGACGGTCACCACGGCGACCGGTACGGCGGTGCCGAGCGAGGTCGCGACCGCCCAAGTGCGGTCCAGTGCGTCCCGGTCCGTGACCGTGATCAGGACCAGGGCCGCCAGCCACACCCCGGCGATCAGCACCGCACCGAACGTCAACATCGCCACTTCCCGCCGAAGCCACACCAGGCGTCGGAGGTCAGAGAGACCATCCGTCATTCGTGCGAAATCGTAACAAAATGCTACATCTTTGCATGTGTCGGCCACCGTCGGCGGGCCCGGTCAACATTCCGGGATTGCCGCAGCGCTCGCCCTCTCTGGCGGCCATCCGGATACGCCGATGTTTCCTCGAGGTGACCCGAGGGTCTTCCCAGAGACCTCGACCCGCGCAGTGAACCGGCCCGAGCCGGAGGCCGCCGCTGGGCGGAGCGCGGACGGGCCGCTGATCAGCTTCCTTTTTCGCACTGATTCGCGATGGTTCCTTCGCGATGTTTGCGTAGTTCTCGGTACAGTGTGGAGCGGCTGATGCCGAGGTCGGCGGCAACCTGTTCGGGGATCGCACCGTCCTTGATTCGCTGGGCCGCTCCGGCGCGTGTAGTGGCGTTCAGCTTCACCGGGCGGCCAGTCGGCAGACCGCGGGCCTGCTTGGCGGCGCGGGCTCCGGCGGCGCGCTCCAGCATGTAGATCCGTTCCATCTGGGCGAACATCGCCAGCAGAGCGATGGCCATGTCGGTGCCGGGTCCGGGGTCGCTGGTGTCAACGGTGAGCTTGTCGCCGAGGGTACGGAGAAAGATGCCGCGTTCGGTGAGGTCGTGAACGAGGTTGAGGGTCTCACGCATGTTGCGGCCCAGCCGGTCCAGGGTGAGTACATTGATCCGGTCGCCGGGCCGCGCAAAAGCGAGCAGTGCGGTCAGGCCCTCGCGGTCCATGTTCGCGCCGGTGCGCTTGTCGACGTAGATGTGCTCTTCGGCGACTGCGGCAGCGTGCATGGCGTCGATCTGTCGGGCGAGGTCCTGCGCGGTGGTGCTGACTCTGCAATATGCGAGATCCATGCCGGCCACTGTCCCATAACTTGAGGCTATGGCACGGCTTCTGACACTTCGTTGTTGCTTGTGACACCAGCGGAACCAGCGCTCAGCCCCCACGGCATGCGACGGGTCGAGCGCCGTGGGGCTGGCTGTTCGTCGTCGAGCCTCAAAGGGTTGATCAGCTCTGATCCGTCCCTGCCGCTGCCGCCCGCGGCATAGAATCTCGTTCCGTTATAGGGGTGGCCAGGGGCGGGGGTCTCTGCCGGGTCCGGCAGCGCCGGGTACCGGGCGGATCTGCCCTGTCCTCGGCCGCCGTTCCTCTCGTGTGAAGGCCCCGCCATGCCCCCGGTCTCCCGCAGTCGCAAGCCCAAGAAGAATCGCCAGAACAGTGGCGAGAGGCGTTCGGGTAATCCCGCATCGGCCAGGAATGTCCCGGCACCGCGGGAGTGGTCCGGCCTCGGTTCGGGCAATCCGTTCGCACGCCCTTCCGACCTGTCGTTCCTGCAGCAGCTCGCGCAGGAACAGCCGGCGAGGCTCGACTGGTTCGGGCCTTCTTTCTCGGTGCTCCTGGACGAGGCCGAGGTGCTGCTTGGCGCCGAAGGCCCGCGTCGACTGGAGGACATGACGGCCGGTCTGCTGGGGGCGCGTGTGCACGAAGCCGTCCAGGAAGGGCGCTCTCTCGCGCTCGGTGACTGGATCGGCGGGCTGATCGACGCGGCGGAGGAGCGGGTTCGAGAGCGCCTGGTTTCTGGTGTGCCCGGTGGTCAGGCGGCCCTGCTCCTGCTGTACGGGCTGTCGTCGGTGGGCTCGCCGGCGATCGCGCGGGCGGCCCTGGATGCGGTGTCCAGGCTGCGTCCGGTGGTGCGCGGTTCGCGGGTGGCGTCGGATCTGCCGCCGTGGCGGGATGCGGTGGCGAAGCCGCGGATGACCGGGGACATGTGGATGCTGCGTGATGTGTACGGCTCACGTCTCGGCATCATCGCGGCCACGGTCTACCCGGACAATACGGACCCGGCCGTCTACCTTTTCGACATCGACGCCTGCGGCTTCGTCGTCCTCGCCAGCGGCGGCACGTACGACGCTGCGGAGCAGGCCGCTGCGGCCTGGCGTACCGCGGTCGGTACAGCGGCTGCCGGAGCCGTGCCTGAGCCGCTCGCCCAGGCCGGGACGGAGGCGCTGCGCTGCCTGACCGAGGTGGACCTGACCGAGATGACTATTTTCGGGACGGAGCCGCGGGCGGTGTGGGACGAGTGGTTCCGGGCACTGCGGCGTATCCACGATGTCTCCGCCGCCCTGGAGCGGCGGGGACATTCACTGCCCGCCGCCCTCAACCTGTACCACGACGTCGACATTACCCCGACGCTGGACGCGTTCACCGCGTGGCTGCAGCAGCGGCAGAGCGAGACGGTCGATGAGGAGATCGTGGAAGCACTGGTCGGCGAGTGGCTGGGGGGTGTCCTGCCGGACACCGCGGACTCGGTGTCACCGCACCGGATCAACCACAATCTCAGGTTGATCGACGATTGGGATTCCAGCCACCCGGTCACGATCGGTGTCAAGCGGCTGCTGCCGCACTGGGTGAACTTCCTCGCATGGCGGTCGGGTATTCCCCAGGCCGCGGCCGACACGGCTCTGGCGACCCTGGCCGAGGTGTCCGCAGGCGGGCACCGGGCCGGGGAACACTGCCCCGGGGTGCACTGAGACCTGACGGCCGTCCGGGGCCACCCGGACGGCCGGGGGAAAATGCCGCGACGCTCATCGCGTCCGCGGGCCGCGCAGGGACTCCGCGGTCGCCGCCAGGGGTGTGTCTCCTCACAGGGCCTGGTCAGAAGGGAGGGTCGCTTGAGGGGATATCGGTGGCGGTGTCCTGGGCGGGAGGGACGGTCGCAGGGCGGTTGCGGCTCGCGGTGGCCCAGGGGTCGTCGGGTGCCGTCTCACGGGGCGCGATGGCGCGCGTGGTGCGGGCGATGGTGACCGTGGCGAACGTCATCGAGGCGCCGACATCGTCGACGTCCATCACCATACGGGAGCGCTTCTCGCCCTCAGGGGTCTCCCACCGGTCGGTCCGCAGCCGGCCGGCGACCACCACGCGCGCGCCCTTGGTCAGCGACTCGGCGAGGTTCTCGGCCAGTTGGCGCCACGCGCTGCAGTCCAAGAAGGTGGGTTCGCCGTCCCGCCAGCTGTTGGTGTCGCGGTCGAAGGTACGGGGAGTGGAGGCCACGGTGAACCGGGCCACCGGTACTGAGGCGGAGGTGAACCGCAGCTCGGGATCGTCAACGAGGTTCCCGATCACCGTCAACGGAAGGTCATTACGCATGCATGAAGCCTGCCACGTCCCTGCGACGTGCTCGGGGGCTTCGCACCAAGTAGATAACGCAGCCCTCGCACTGGCCACCGACCGCCGACCCACGCGATCATGGGGTATCCATCGTTCTCACTGGGGAGGAATCCGCTGATGACCCGCAAGTCTCCGGCCCGCAGGCTGGTACCGGGCCCCGAGCGTGACCGAGTCGCCGCAGAGCTTAAGGCGAGGTACGAGGCGGGCGCCTCGATCCGAGCGCTGGCGCAGGAGGCCGACCGTTCCTACGGCGGGGTGCATCGCCTGCTGGCCGATGCCGGAGTGACTTTCCGCTCACGCGGTGGCGCGACGCGAGGGGGCTCGGCTTCGTAATCCCGCTGCCGCCGCACCGCACCAAGAGCGGTGCCCTGCTCGGTGCCAACGGCCCCGGAAGCAAAGACCCCTTCGGGCTCTGGGGCGGTCCGGACACAGAGCCCGAGGCGGAAGGAGGGCGGCCGGACGTCGCACCGCCGGGCCCGTCCAGTTCTGCCTGAGCGCTCTCGGTGACGTCACCGAGAGCGCCTTCGGCCGCTTCCGTATCGCGGCCAGGGGTACGGGGCGGTGCCCAGGACAACACTGCCCCGCCGTGCGAGCGGGGCGATCACCGGCCCGTGCCCGCCGTCAGCCCCGCGCCGACCCGGGTTCCACCCCTGCCGATCATGTGATTTAAGGTGAGCGCCGTCACAGCACCAGAAGCGATGGGGAGGGGCAGGGCGGGTGGCGTTCCTGACCGACGAACAGCGCCGCAGCTACGGCACGTTCACCGCCGTGCCGGACGACGGGCAGCTGGCCGGGTACTTCCTGCTGGACGGCTCCTACTCCTACGCGCCCGGTGGGCCAAGCATCGCGTCGAGTTCTGCCGCCTGGTCGGCAAGATCCCCGACGCCTTCGAGGCCCTGGCAGCGGTGATGAACGAACATGAGGGCGCCTTGGGCGAGTTGGAGGACACCCTCAGGCAGGGAAACGGGCCGGTGCGCCTGAACGACGTGGGCGAGCTGGTGATCTCGCCACTGACGGCGGAGGACATCCCGTCCGAGGCCGAAGACCTGCACGGCGAGCTGGAGCGGATGCTCCCTCGCGCGCCGATCGCCTCGGTACTGGTGGAGCTGGACCGCGCGACCGGCTTCCTGGTGAGGTGCTCGCCTGGACCGCCGAGTGGTACATGGGGGCTGAGGAACATCCGTGTCGGTGTTGGTCACGTTGGTGGGGTGTGATGGGTTGATGGCGTGTCAGGGTGTGGTGGGGGCGTGCGTCGGCCTCTGGTCAGGCCGCGGTGGCCAGGCCGGTGGTGCCGGTGATCTGGTCCCAGATGGTGAAGCGGATGGTCATCTCGAGGCGGTGTTCGGGAGCGGTCATCAGGTGGCGGCGGGGTCGGAAGTGGGGTGAGATGCCGCTGAACGCGGACAGGAACCGTTGCGCCCCGCCCGGGGAGCGGAAGCCCTTCATGGCGCGCTCGCGCTGCCGGGTTGGCTGGTGGGAGTTCTCGGCCCGGTTGTTCAGCCCCTTGTGACTGCGGTGCTCGACCGAGCGCATCAGCCGGCGGTGGGCGGCGCCGTAGGAGCGGAGCTTGTCGGTCACCAGCACCCTGGGCACGCGGCGATGCTTCTTCATCAGCTTGGCCATGAACCGCTTGGCGGCCTTGGTGTCCCGCTTGGATTGGACCAGGATGTCGAGGACGTTGCCGTCCTGGTCTACGGCCCGCCACAGGTACTGCCGCTCGCCGTTGACCTTGATGAAGACCTCGTCGAGATGCCATTTGTCGCCGGCCCGCGGCCGGCGGCGGCGCAGAGAGTCGGCGTAGGCCTGCCCGAACTTCACGCATCAGCGGCGCACGGTCTCGTAGGAGACGATCACGCCGCGGGCGAGCATCAGCTCCTCCACCTCGCGGAAACTCAGCGGAAACCGGAAGTACAGCCACACGCAGTGGGAGATGATCTCCGCCGGGTACCGATGACCCCTGTATGACGGCGACGCGCTCCCACGGCAAGACCCTCCCCAGCGTGACCAACCCCAAGATCATCTCATGCCGGTCAGAACAACGTGACACCGTCCAGGGTGTTGCCGTAGTTGCCCATGTAGCCCTCGTACTCGGAACCGGTGGGGCGTCAGGCTCGCGCTCGGGGTCGCGGTGCACACTTCCTCCTCACCGACGCGCAAGGAGATGGGTTCACCGCCGGTGCCGTCCGGGGTGGTCCACCAGGTGAGGGTGATCTCGTCGTCGATGAGATCGCTGAGTTCGTAGTCCTCGTCGTCCAAGAAGGCGTCACCGCCCTCGCCGCGGTCCTCTTCCTCTGCATCCTCTTCGTCGCCGTAGTAGTCGTAGGGGTGTCGTCTGACACCGGGGCCGGGTATGGCTTCGACCGCGCCGCGCCTGCTGCGGGGTGTGCCGGGCCACGCACGTGTTGTTGCCGGTCAGCGCTGTGTGGCGGCGGGCGGACCTGGCGGTGGTGATCGGGGCGGCGCTGGAGGCGAAGGCGGGCGGGGCCGGGCACCGGGCGATCGCGCAGGGGCTGGGCCGTCCAAGCAGCGCCCGGTGCCTCGGGTTATGGTCACCGACAAGCTGAAGAGCTACGGCACCGCCCACCGCCGTCTGATGCCCTCGGTCGAGCACCGCTCCCACAAAGGCCTGATCAACCGGGCCGAGACAGCCACCAGCCCACCCGCCAGCGCGAACGCGCCATGAAAGGCTTCCGCTCCGCAGGTAGAACCCAACGGTTCCTGTCCGTGTTCAGCCAGATCTCACCCCACTTCAGGCCCCGCCGCCACCTTCTGACCGCACCCGACTACCGAGCCGAGATGAGACACCGCTTCACCACCTGGAACGAGATCACCGGCGCCACCGGCATGCCCGCCATGGCCTGAGCACGGTGCCGCCACGGCCCCACCACACCCTGACACACCCTCACCCAGCCAACTCACCAACAACTTGACAGCGCCTTCGGCAGGGCCGGACGGCCCGATGCCCGTCGTGTGTGCGCCAGTTGGAGCACGGTGAGCTCTGCATGTGAGCCGTACCCGGCTGTGCACGTACGTGAGCTCATACACAGAGGTGGCGCGAGCACGTCACAGGCGTCGTTGGTAGACGGTGAGGGTGTCGAGGGGGAGGAAGCCCGCGCCGGCGAGGAGGCGTGCGGCGGGGATGTCGCCGTCGGGAGCATCGGCGGTGAGGTGGTGGGCGCCGTGCCCGGCCGCGTGGTGGAGACACTGGCCGAGGAGGCGGGTGGCGATGCCCTGGCGGCGGTGGGAGTGGCGCACGGCGAGCTGCCACAGGACGGCCATGTCGGCGGTTTCGGGGGTGGGGGCGCGCAGGATCGCGGTGGCGATGTGGCGGCCGTCGGTGTCGGTGAGTTTCAGCTGCCAGCCCGGCGGGTCGGCGATCGGGGTGACGTCGGCCAGGGGATACACCGGCGGGGCGGGCGGGGCGGTGGCGAGGTCGCGGAGGAAGTACCGCTGGGCGGAGGCCGGGGAGAAACCGGCAGCGGTCAGGGCGCGGGCGGTGACGGTGCGGTGCTCGACGGGCAGGCCGGGGATGCCGGTGGCGGTGGCCGAGCCGGTACATGCATACAGCGTCCGCTGGCCCAGATGGGCCCGGGCCACCGTCAGGAGCGCGGTGACGATCTCGAAGTCCTCCCTGCCGTGCAGCTGCACGATCAGCCCGGCCCCGTCGGCAGGCCGCGCTCCCGCATCCACCATCCCGGCCACTTCGCCATGAGCGTTGCACACGACGAGGATTTCTGCCTCACGCAGCCGCTTTGCGGGCTTCAGCGGGAACTGGCGGCTGGGATGATGCTGTCCGGGCAGCCAGTCGGCGTCGATCAGCGCCACCACGGCGGCGTGATCGTCCGGGCTCATGGGGCGGACGGTCAGCCCACTCCCGTCCGGCAACCGAACCGGCATGTTCACGTCCATGGGGCCCACTCCCTTGACACAGGCCGCACAGCCCAGTCCAGCACACCCTTCCCGGAGCCGCAGCGCCTCAGGCACATCTCCTTCCCCGGCGCGCAGCTCTCTACGGAGGAGTCGCCCCGCCCGCCCAGCTCGGTCGGCATGGCCGGGACGGGGCGACTCCCATGGCTGACAGCCTTGCCGTAGCTGCCCGGGACAGCCGGGAGCGCCGGCGGCTGCATCCACGTGACACTACCGGACGGAATAGTTGGGAATGCGCTGTATGTTCTCCTTGACGTGAGCCGTATCCCTCTGCCGCGCCCTTCCCGCCCGCACCGGCCGGACGCCTACCAGATCTATCTGTGCCGGCGCTGCCGCGACTGGGGCACCCTCGTGGCTCCTGACGGCCACGGCCTGGTCCCGTGCCCGGACTGCCAGCAGAAAAACCCCGCCCCAGACGCAACCAGCCCCGGTCCGACAGAGCCCCTCGAATGAAACGAGGGCCAGGCCGGACCGCTTTCCCCAGAAGCCGTATCTCAACCGAACGTGATCGTTGACTTTTCGCTGGTCAGGTACGCTGAGCTGCGGAAACACCGACGGACACGCCCGGGCGGCGTGTCACTAGGTGCTGACGTTCTCCCAGGTCAGCGCCCTGCGGGCGCTCATCTACCTTACGGCGTCGTCACATTGCCCGGCGAGAGTACTCCTGGGTTCCGCAGAAGTCGGCTCGTCTAGAGACACAAAGTGGGCGATGACCTGCAACTTCACCGCTTCCTGTCCGAATCGTCCGTGTCTCTAGGCGCTGGCATTCTCGCTGGTCAGGGAGCTGGCGAGGCGGACACCCTTCCCCGACAATGCCACAAGAACTGAGGGTGTTTCATTACTCTTCGCCCTTTTATGGGCCCGCCTCGGCGCAGCGTGACGGGGCTCGAAGCGCGCTACGTGATCGGGTAGCGTGGTGGCAACGCCCCAGCATCAAGGGCCCACTTGGCGGTCGTCACCGCGCTGACCAGCGAGAATGCCAGCGCCTAGGGACACGCCTTCTCTCCATGACTTACTGCATCCTCCCTGGTCAGCCCGCATCTTGTGACTCTAGGTGGCAGGAATTCTGCGGAACCCAGGGTACTGGGTGCCCATGACGGGTGTAGCGGTTCCGTGATCCACTTCCCGCGAAGTTATGGGCAGCTTTGCCCGCGTTTGCCACCCGGGTTCGGTCACGCTTTCCGACCTGATCGGGCGCACAGCTCAGCTCGCCGACCTGCGGCGATAGGACCGCCTAGCCCCATCCTCCGCACGTCACTGGTCTGAGTGACGTCTGTCGGGCTGGGGCTGGTCAGGACAGGTTGATTTCCAGCAGGTCGAGGAGGTGCAGCTGCACGCCGCGGGTGATGTGGAGCACTTGGGGCGTGCAGTTGCCGGGGCTGGTGGCCAGGTCGAGTTCACCGAGGTGGTAAAAGATCATGCGGGCGGTGGGGCGTTCGCGGCGGTTGTCCGGGTAGAGGCCGGTCATCCTGCCGTCCGGGCTGCCGTCGCGTTCCAGGGCTCGGCGTACCTGCCGTTCGATCAGGCTGTAGACCAGCAGCGCGAGCATGAGTACGTGCAGCAGTGCGGCGATGCGTTTGTTGCCGTGCAGGACCCTGATGGTTAATTCGGGGTCAAGCCGCGAGGGCGAGTTCGAGGCGGGCGAGGTGGCTGGTCCTGGTCCGGTCCATGGGGTGGCCGTTCCACCAGGCGTGGAGTCGGATGAGGTTGAGAGCGACGGCCGAGTAGACGTGCTCGAGGTGCGTCCGGGCCAGGCCGCGGTAGCGGGCACGGCGGGTGCCGGTGACCGCGACGGCCTGGCGGATGGTGCCCTCGACGCCTGCTCGTCGTCGGTATTCGTGCTGCCAGTCACGGGTGGCCTGGGCGAGGCGGGCGGTGTGCTGGAGCTCGTGGAGTTGGCGGGGCAGGACGGTGAGCTGCCGGTATCCGGCCTTCGAGGTGGTGCACCGGCCCCGGGCCGGGCACGGCTGGCAGGTGGTCTTGGCGAACTTGATGACCACGGCGTCGGTGCCGCGCTGGGTGCAGGGGCTCCAGGACGAGCTGGTGCGGCCCTGCGGGCAGACGGCGTTCTGCTGTTCGAAGTCGATGGCGAACGCGGCCCGGTCGTAGCCGGCACCGGCTCTGGCCTGGGGCGAGCAGTCGCCCAACAGCGGGCTGATCAGCACGGTGCCGAAGTCCTTGAGCGAGGAGGCGACAAGCGCCGCGGAGGGATAGCCGGAGTCGACGTAGTGCTCGCCCGGAGCCAGTTTCCGGCCGGCCAGGGTCTGGTGGATCGGCTCGGTCATCGACGCGTCCGGCACGGTGGCATCGGTCGTGGCCACGTTCGTGACCAGGTTCGGGGCGCGGTTGTCGCCATCATCGTCGTCACAGGTCTCGGACAGGTGGATCTTGTATCCCAGCCAGAACAAGTCCTCGCCCTTGGCCGCCCAGCGGGCGTCGGTGTCGTACGGAGAGCCGAGACGGACTCTGGCCGGCGGGAGACCGTCCTCGTCCGCCGCCCGCCGCCGCACCTCCCGTCCTCTGGGGGTGTCGGTGACCTGGTAGTTCTGCACCAGTACGGTCCGCAAGACCTGCACCGCGGGCAGCTCGCGCAGCCATCCCGGCACGTCGGCGCGGTAGACCGCTTCCAGCAGTGTGACCGCATCCGTTCCGAACGCGACGGCCAGGTCGGCGCGCTTGGACGCGGTGACGGGCAGCCGCCAGGAATCGACCCGGGCCGCATAACGCCTGGACCATGGTTCGACGTCCACGACCGTGGCGAGCCAGCCCGGTGCCGCGGCCGCAAGCGCCTCCAGCACGGCCCGCACACTCTCACCGGCCAACTCCAGGCGGTTCATGTCCCGCACCGCGCTGATCACGTGAGTGGAGTCTGTCCGCTGCTTCCCGCCCGGCTTGACCAGGCCCTTCTCCTTCAACGCGGCCAGCAGCAGGTCCAAGGCCCGCTCCTCCAGGCCGTGCTCGACCACCCGGGTGCGGAACTCCGACAACACCGACGCGTCGAACCCCTCGTCCGCCAGGCCGAGCCCGAGCGCGTATTTCCAGGTGAGGTCCTTGCGGGCGGCATCGGCGGCCTGCCGGTCGGTGAGGTTCTCCGCCATCTGCAGCACCGTGACCAGCGCCAGCAGGCCCGGCGAGAGTGCCGGTCGGCCCCGTGCACCGAACGCACCGGAGAACTCCGTGTCCGGGAACACCTCGGGCAACTGGTCCCGGATCGCCACCGCGAGCGGCGGCTCCTTACGCGCGTATATCTTCCGCACCGCCGCAGCGATCTCCGGCGACGGTTCCGGCCACGACCGCGGCGACATCGACAAAACGAGCCCCTCCCCGGCCGGACCCTCCCGGCACAGGAGGAACCTGCCCACCCACTCCCACCAGCACCCTCAGCCGCACGAATTAACCATCAGGGTCGTGCAGGAAGACCGGCGCCACGGCCAGGGGGCCCTTGAGTTCGCTGTAGCGGCGCTCGACCTGGGGCTGGCCCTTGTAAGCCAGGAACACCGCGGCGGCGTCGGCTTTCACGGGCTCCTGGTTGGTGACCAGGGCGTACCAGCCGTCGGCGTTGGCCTGCGTGTCGAGCACGTCCTGGTCGAAGTGCCAGATGAGGGCTGGCTTCCCGTCGGGGCCGTCGTTGATGTGGGTGCGCAGGCAGTCGGTGACGCGCCGCTTGGCGGCGATCACCCCGATCTTCGCGGAGACTTTGTCGCGGGTCGGGTAGTAGCGGCCGCCGGCCAGCCGCGCCAGCTTGTCCAGGTCTTCACGGGCCTTGGAAAGGCGCTTGTCGCGGGCCTTGGCCTGAGCGAGAGCGTTGCCGGCGCTGTAGACCAGGATGCGGCGCACGGTGATCGGCGGGTCGCTTCTGCGCTTGCCGGTCAGGGTGTGGGTGTCTTCCAGGACCCGGTAGTCGGGGCGGTCCATAGTGGGGCGGTCGGCCACACGCAGCGGGATGTACTCGACTCGCTCCGCACTCTCGGGGTCGAGGGCGGCGAACACCGCCGTGTCGGTGGCCGAGGCCGCGAGCGGTGCGATGAACTCGACCTGCGCGCCGGACAGCGCGGTGAGGTTGTCGTAGGAGACCAGTTTGCTGTCCCCGATCATCAGGAAGCGCTTGACGGCGGCGGTCTTCTGGAACCGCGCTATCGCCGAGACCACTTGGGTGATCTCGCCGGTCTGGCCGGAGATTGCCGTGGCCAGCAGCGGGACCGCCCCGTCCGCGCTGACCCCCAGGCCGGCCTGGATCTGCTTGAGGTCCACCCGCCGGTCCTTCGGGTGCCCGTAGGCGACCTTGGGATAGTCCGGGTCCTGGTCGTCGGAGTCGAAGGCCCCTGTCAGCGACATCGAGGTCATATCCCAGTGCAAGGTGGCGGTGTCGATCCCGAACTCGCAGATCGCCCGGGCGGCGATCGATCCGGTGATCGCGTCCAGGCGCGGGGCGATCGCGTCCAGGGCGCGGCCGAGCCGGTCGTCGTTGAGCAGCCCGGGATCGAGCTCCATGACCTCCTTGACCGCCCAGGTCCGGGCCCAGTCCTCCACACGGACCAAAGGCCGGGGGCTGGTGAGCCGGTTGGCGACCAGGGCCTCGATTACCTCGCCGTGCGTGGCCAGCGCCAGATCGCGCACCGGACACAGCCCATCGACGGTCTGGGCCACCTGCAGTCGATGCAGAAACTCCGCGACTACGGGCAGAGCGCCCAGACGCTTGGTCACCACCTGGGTCACCACCGCGCGCATGCGCAGCGGGCCACGCTCACGCCGGACAGCGACACGGCGGGCAGGAGGCGGAGTCATCAACATGCTCAGACAACACCGACACCCCGCCCACCGTCACGGCCCACCAGCGGATTCAACCGATACCGCTACGTGCGGAGGATGGGCCTAGCGACACGGGCATCACCGGCATCCCGCACGTCTATGCTGGTCAAGGGGTAAGCAGTGTCACTAGCGTCAGCTCATCTGTGGAACCCCGGATCGACGGCGGGGCGACCAGTTCACTTCTCTGCTGGATCACCACATGCCGACTCAGGGCCGTGGCCGCATCATCGGGAACATGCGGATTCTCATGGTGGGCGCGGGTGGTGTGGGTACGGCGATCACGAAGATCGCTGCCCGTCGCCCCTTCTTCGAGCACATGGTCGTCGCCGACTACGACCCGGCGCGATCAGAGGCGGCCGTAGCCGCCCTGGGGGCGGACGGGCGCCGGTTCCATCCGACAAGGGTCGATGCCTCGGACGTGGCGGCCGTGCGGGCGGCTCTGGCCGAGCACCGCTGCGAGGTCCTGCTCAACGCCACCGACCCCCGGTTTGTCATGCCGCTCTTCGAGGCCGCGCTCGCCGAGCGCGTCCACTACCTCGACATGGCCATGTCCCTGTCCAGGCCGCACCTCTCACGCCCGTACGAGGAGTGCGGCGTGAAGCTCGGCGACGAGCAGTTCGCCCAGACGGTTGATTGGGAGGCGGCGGATCGGCTCGCTCTCGTGGGCATGGGTGTGGAACCGGGCCTCGCGGACGTTTTCGCCCGCTACGCGGCGGACGAGCTCTTCGACGAGATCGAGGAGATCGGCATCCGTGACGGCGCCAACCTGGTTGTCGAGGGCTACGACTTCGCCCCGACCTTCAGCATCTGGACGACGATCGAGGAGTGCCTGAATCCTCCCGTCGTCTACGAGGAGGGCCGCGGCTGGTTCACCACGGCGCCGTTCAGCGAGCCGGAGGTCTTCGACTTCCCCGAGGGTATCGGCCCGGTGGAGTGCGTGAACGTCGAGCACGAAGAGGTGCTGCTGGTCCCGCGGTGGCTGAAGGCCCGGCGGGTCACGTTCAAGTACGGACTCGGCGACGAGTTCATCGGCGTCCTGCGAACCCTGCACAAACTCGGTCTCGACCGGACGGAGCCCGTGAGCGTCGACAGCGCGGCGGGCGGCGGCGCGGGCAAGGTCGCGGTCTCGCCGAGGAACGTAGTCGCCGCCTGCCTGCCCGACCCGGCGGGCCTCGGCGACCGCATGCACGGCAAGACGTGCGCCGGCACCTGGGTGAAGGGAACCAGGGACGGGCGGCCCCGTGAGGTGTACCTGTACCACGTGGTCGACAACCAGTGGTCGATGCGCGAGTACGGCTCCCAGGCCGTGGTGTGGCAGACCGCGATCAACCCCGTCGTCGCCCTCGAACTCATCGCCTCCGGAGCCTGGCAGGGCCGCGGCGTCCTGGGCCCCGAGGCGATGCCCCCGCAGCCCTTCCTCGATCTCCTCACGGCCTACGAGGCACCGTGGGGCATACGCGAACAGTGACCACTCCACGCGCCGCCGGGCCGCTCCTGCATGCAGGCCCGGTCAGGCCTCCCTACGATACGCGTATGTCTCGCCTGCGCTGGCCGGCTCGACGGGAGCGAGGGAAACATGACCGCCGAGGATGCCGCGCCTGCCGCGCGACCCGCAAGTCTGAAGGCCAACGCGATCGGGTTCGTGGACGCGCTCGTCATCGGGCTCAACGCTACCTCCCCCGCCTACTCGCTGGCGGCCGTGATCGGCCCGGTGGTGGCGCTGGTCGGGATCTACGCACCCGGCGTCATGGTCGCGTCCTTCGTGCCGATGCTCTTCATCGCGTCGGCGTTCTACTACCTGAACAAGGTCGACCAGGACTGCGGCACGACCTTCTCCTGGGTCACCCGCGCCATGGGCCCGTGGGCCGGCTGGCTCGGCGGATGGGCCATCACGATGACCGGAGTCCTGGTCGTCGGCTCGCTCGCCGACGTGGCCGTCAGCTTCGCCCTGCTCGCCTTCGGCCTCGACAGTTGGGTGGACAACACCTTCGTCCGCCAGCTGATCACCGTACTACTCATCCTCGTCATGACAGCTGTGTGCGTCATCGGCACCGAGCTGTCGGCCAAGGTGCAGAACGCCCTCATCCTGGCCCAGGTCGCCTGCCTGCTGATCTTCGTGGGCGTGGCCCTCTACGCCGTCTACAACGGCACCAGCAAATACGACGCGGTGGAACCCGCCTTCAGCTGGCTGAACCCGTTCGGCGCAGGCGGTACGGCACTCACCGGCGGGCTGCTGCTAGGCGTCTTCATCTACTGGGGCTGGGAGGCAGCGGTCAACCTCACCGAAGAGGTCGAGGACTCCGCGACCGCCCCGGGCAAAGCAGGGCTCTGGTCGACCGTCATCCTGCTCGTGACCTACGTGTCCGTGGGCTTCGCCGTCGTGGCGTACGCCGGACCGACCTTCCTGGCCGAGAACGCCGACGAAGAGGAGTTCATCTTCGCCCAGCTCGCCACGGACGTCCTCGGCGGCTGGGACTGGATCCTGCTGCTGGCCGTCTCCACCTCCGCCATCGCCTCCACCCAGACGACGATCATCCCGGCCTCGCGCACCGCGCTGTCCATGGCCCGCCGCCGGGCACTGCCCGCCCACTACGGGCACATCAGCCCCCGGTTCCGCACGCCCGACGTGAGCACCTGGTGGGTCACCGGCATCGCCATCGCCTGGTACATCGCGGTGAGCCAGATCAGCGACAACGCCCTCTTCGACTCACTCACCGCGCTCTCCCTGCTCATCGCCTTCTACTACGCACTCACAGGCCTCGCCTGCGCGGCCTACTACCGCCGCCACCTCTTCGAGAGCGTCCACAACTTCATGTTCATCGGGCTCGGCCCGCTGGTCGGTACCGGACTGCTCACCTGGCTCCTGGTGCGGTCGGTCGCCGACATGTCCGACCCGGAGAACTCGTACAGCGGCACCTCGTGGTTCGGCCTCGGCCCTCCCCTCGTGATCGGCATCGGAATCACCCTCGCCGGAGTGATCATCATGGTCGTGTGGCGGCTGCGGGCCCCCACGTTCTGGCGGGAGCGCCCGAGCGTGGTGGACCCCGCCCTGGTTCACGCCGACGGCCCCCGCAAGAAATCCTGAGTAGGGCGTTGTCATCTCTGAAGGGGTGAGGCTGGTCAAGTGCTGGTGGTGTCCGGGTTGTTGCCGGTGCGGGTTGGTTTCCGGGCAGGGGCGGATTGCGGCGCGGGGTTGGGCTGTGGCGCCGGGGGCGGTGATGTGGAGTTGGGTGTCTCGCCCCAGTGGGTGTGGTCGTGGCGGTGCAGATCCATGCCCACGATCTGCCGTCCGCCGTAGTCTGGTCGATGGTCCATCTCAGGGGCCTCCTGCCTGTGGACGGTCGTACTACTTCCTTCTGGACCGAGCATCGTCCGCACCCGGCGGCCCTGGCCGCCTCATCCCGGGGTTCCACAGAAGTCGGCTCGCCTAGAGACACGAGCTGTGCTGTGACCTGCACCTTCAGTTTGTCTGCCTGAATTGTCCGTGTCCCTAGGCGTAGACGTCTTCGCTGGTCAGGGCGCCAGCAGGGTAGCCGCAGTCCCTCGACAATTCCGCAAAAACACGGGGTTATTCATGCCGAATTGCCCCTTCTGTGACCCGCTTCAGTGGAGTGTGGCGGGGACTCGAAGAGCGCTACGTGATCGGGTAGCGTTGCAGCAACGCCCCTGCCTCAAGGAGCTCTTGGCGATCCTCGGAGCGCTGGCCAGCGAGAATGCCCGCGCATAGGGACACGCCGTTTCGCTATGCTTTGCCGCATCTCCCCAGGTCAGCCAGCATATTGTGACTCTAGGTGACGGACGTTCTGTGGAACCCGGGTCATCCGCCGTGACCAGATGCACCCGCCGGGTGCCGTCCTCAAGCCGCTCGACCCGGTGTACGGACACCCCGGCCAGATCCAGCAACAACGTCGTATCGTTGACCACGCCCGTGGCTCCCCAGATGATCGTTCTTCTGCCTCAAGAACAGAAATGATCACCCAAGTACCACGGGCGTCCTGCATCCAGGACCGACAACCACTCCACTCATCACGGACTGTGACGGGAAGTCAGTACGTACTCCGACACGCACCGCTTAACTTCGAAGACCCGGATTTTCCCGGCCGCGGGGCGGGCCCGCCAGGGCCCGGGATGACTTCGTTGCGTCCGGTCGCGCGCCCTCCCGACATCGTCACACTGCCAACACTGCCGTGACCTGCACACTCACGAAATCACCGCGACTTTGCAATCGCCCTGACTGACCGCCTGCGGCGTCACCCCAAGCACCACAGCGACCTCGCTCTACCGCATCCGTTGTAAGAGATCCGCCGAATGCACACGCCGCCACTCCAGCTCAACTGGGCCCAAAAGTCGACGAGTTCGAGTCCCCATACATCCCGCATGCCGAACGTGACCAAAATATCAAACACTCCTCAAAGATCAGTAGGACTACACTGCCGTGACCGTAAGTATTAATTACTCAATTGAGCAGGGTGGGATTTGGGCATAGTGAAGGCGCTACCCCAAAATTCCTACCCGGGCCTGCGTCATGCACATTTGATGACACTTGACCAAATACATTTGGGGCAGGCTGGCCTTTCAGTCCCGAGCCACGCAAACTCCCACCCGACATCCGGGCAGGCCGCCACTCGACCAGCGGCAGATCCGGTGAGTGAGGTAAATCATGACGCAACAGCAAGAATCTGCCGAATCGAAAGCCAATACCGATTCGCTTTTGCTTGATGTGGTTCAGGCAGTTTTGGGGCGAAATGACGGTGGCCACGCCTACACAGTAAGACAAGAGCGCTTCTGGTGTTCCGCTACGCCTAGATGGTTTGCCCCTCGGACGCAGGGGTGGAAGCTGCATGTGTCCGCGACGCCATTGTCGGCACCGATCATACTGGGGCGCGTAAGCGAGCTTCTTGTGCGGCGTGGGTGCGCCTTCAAGTTTGCAGGGAATCTACAGCGCGTGGTGGAGCAGGTATCGGTGAACTACAGTCGCGGCGGCGGAGGCAAGTTCATCACCGTCTACCCCGAAGATGATGAGCAGTTTCGTCAGGTCGCCTCAGAACTTGATTTCGCAGTCAACGGCTTGCCTGGCCCGAGAATATTGTCCGACCGGCAATTGCGGCCGGGCAGTCTGATTCACTACAGATACGGCGTTTTCAGCGCCGAGGATCAGCTTACTAACGATGGCGCTTTCGAGTCGATGCTGACAGCGCCGGACGGCTTGCATTTGAGCGATCAGCGGCTTCCGTGGTTCAGTCCCCCAACATGGGCACCCTCACCATTCCTCGACGAACAGATGGTGGTGCCCACTGCGCCGGAGGCGGTCACTCTGCATGGCCGATTTGCAGCACAGAGAGCACTTAAACAGGCTAACAAAGGCGGCGTTTATCTGGCGGTTGATGAGCATGTCGGCACTCAGGTCGTCATAAAGCAGGCCCGTGCGCACGTATGCGCTCGCTTTGATGGTACCGACATCCGTGACACACTACGTCACGAAGCGGCCATGCTGGATGAGTTCGCTCCATTGGGAATCGCACCTGCCAAAGTTGCTCTATTCGAGCAACAGAACGACTTGTTCCTCGTTGAGGAATATGTGCCCGGTGTTAAATTGCGCCGCTGGGTTACCGAGTCACTTATCAAGCCGGGCGGACAGTCATGGCGGCAGGCTGTGTCCATGATCGGAGATTTGGTGGAGCTGCTGGCTACCGCGCACAGGACCGGTCTGGTATTGCGGGATTTCAATCCCAACAATGTCATGGTGCTCCCTAATGATGAAGTACGGCTGATCGATCTGGAACACGCGGTGAAGCCTGGCGTAGAAGTAACCTCCGTGGAGACTGCCGGATATGCGGCCCCCGAGGCCACGGAGAGTGCGCATGGTCCGGCTCCGGAGCAGTCGGCGGATCTTTTCAGCCTCGGTGCGACTATCTTCTATGTCATCACTGGAGTCGATCCGTCTCTGGTCGCTGACCACCCCAGAGAGCGCTCGATCCAAAGTCGGTTGGACCACCTGGCGTCCGCCATGGAAGCCGCTCACCCCGCCCTATCCAGGTTCGTGCCGCTCATTCGTGGACTGATGACGGATAACCCACAGAACCGTTGGGAAGTACCACAGGTCCGTGCATTTCTGACGAAGCTTCCGAAATCCCTGCCCGCCACAGCATCAGCACGTTCCAGGAAAAGGACTGGAGCACCTCACCTATCCGGTGAGGTTCAAGACCGGTTGCTCTCAGACGGTCTGACTCATGCGGTGCGCACCATGACCCCTGATGCTAATTGGCTATGGCCTGCGTCATTCTCAGGGATGACGGCGGACCCTTGTAATGTGCAGCACGGTGCTGCTGGCGTGCTGGCCGTTTTGACCCGCGCAGCGCAGGCTTACGGCAAGGAATCTCTGCATGATTCGGTCCGCGAGGTCGCGGCTTGGGTTGACGAGCGAGCTTACGTAATTCCCCGACTGCTTCCCGGGCTTTATTTCGGGCGGTCGGGCACAGCGTGGGCGCTGCACGATGCGGCCAGTTATCTGGGTGACCAACCTATGGTTGAACGGGCCATAGAACTGGCCAAGCAGATTCCGGTAAAATGGGACAATCCCGATGTCTGCCATGGACTCGCGGGCGCCGGTCTGGCGCATCTACACCTGTGGCGAGCGACCGGAGACTGTGAACTATACGAACGGGCGCTGGCGTATGCGGATGCCGTATACGCTGCCGCCGAGGTTCATGAAGGCCTGGCGCTGTGGCCCATCCCTGCCGATTTCGATTCCGCGCTAGCCGGCACCGCCCAGTACGGATTCGCTCACGGCGCTGCGGGCGTAGGAGCGTTCATGCTCGCTGCGGCTGTTGCGAGTGGCCAGGAGAAGTATCTGCAGGCTGCCCTAGCCGCCGGAAGAACTTTGGAGCAAGCGGCCGATGTGGAGCAGGGCGCCGCGTGGTGGCCATCTGGAGACAAGGGAGATGACTCACGCCTGCCGCACTGGTGCAGTGGCTCCGCCGGTGTGGGCACGTTTTTGATCCGCTTGTGGCAGGCTACCGGCGAGCAGCGTTGGCTAGGCCTGGCACAAGGGGCTGCCCATGCAGTCATGCAGAACTTGTGGCATACCACGCCTTCTGCCTGTCACGGCCTGGCGGGTCGGGGCGAGTTTCTCCTCGACATGGCGCAGTTGACAGGTGAGGCTCATTACCGGGGCCAGGCAGAAGAGGTCGCCGCGATTCTCGAACCGCGTCATGCCTTGCGTGATGGGCTCATGGTACTGGGCGATGAGAGTGGGCGCGATGTTACTTTGGGTTACAACACGGGATTGAGTGGCGTTCTGGGTTTCTTGCTTCGGCTCCAAGATGGGGGCCAGCGTTGGTGGATGGCCGACGCCGACATGCCGAAGACGGTTCCTGTCCAGCAGACCACATTGATCGCTCTGCCCGGAGCACGGTAATTTCATGTTCTCCCACGCCAAAGAAGTGGTGGGAACGGGTGATAAAGGTGGCCTGGAGCGCACTGTGGTGTGGGGCACTGGATTCGCCTTCTCAGATACAGCCTTGCGTGCCGTGTGGCAGAGCAGTGATTTCCGCACCAATGCCCTGGAGACTTGGGCGTGGACTGACCAGGGGGCACGCCGCGCTGCGATAGCTGTCCCAGGGCTGACGGCAAGCATTCGGGGGCTATTGCCGTTGAGCGACGGACGAACACTGGTCGTGCGCGCTCTCAATGACCGATGGCAACTCGCTCTTCTGCCGCAGGCCAACTCGCTGGGGCGGGAGCAGCATGTAGGCGATCTTGCTGTCCGTCACGTGAGGCTTCTTCCCATACCAACTCCCCATGCCCTTGCAATGGCTGCGAGTGTGGATGATGCGAGCCGGGTTACGCTGTGGTTGGTTCGCGACACCGAACCTTGCCTGACAGCTCAGCTGGTTCTCCCTCCGGACACGGAGCTTCCCGGGAACCCTTCCTGGCTTGACACCACCGGCCAGCTCTTGGGCTGCAACCAGGCCCATGCAGGACGAGTCCGCCCCGTAGTGGCTGATCTGAGGAATGGAATCGTCGCTCCGCTACCGGGCTGCCCGTCCGGTAGCGACTACCGTATCGCTCATACCAGCCGAGTGGGGGGTTGCGCCCTGCTCATGAGGAGTGACTTTGCAGGAACGACTGGGATGGCATGGGCGGATTCCAAGGGTGTGAGGGATGTTCATTTCCCTACACCAACTGCGGTGGAAGGCATCGCCACCCCGCTCGCCGTGGACCCGATTGGCCGCCGGATAGCCCTGAAGGTTGACCATGGAGCCGCATCTCAACTCTTGGTCTACCGCAATGATGGTGACGGCGCAGACCTGGTTGACACTCCACCAGGGATTCTCCATTCGATTGCCCGGTGGAGTGATCACGGCCTGCATCTGGTCCATTCCTCCCCAGCCCAGCGAGCCGATATCGCAACTGTCACCTTCACCCCCACCCCGACGTGGCATACGCCCGCGGCCAATCCGGCCGATACAGGGGAACCTCTGGCGCACTCGGAGTGGATGGACGGGCCGGCCGGGCCAATTGAGACCGTTGTGTATGGCGGTCGGAATTGGCGTCAGGCCCCCTATTTGCTGATGGCCTTGCACGGCGGTCCACACCAGGCCTGGCGCCTGGATTTCAATCCGTTCTTTCAGCGTTTGACTTCCGCCGGTATCACCGTCGTGGCGCCAAACCAACGCGGGAGTAGCGGCTACAGCCTTGAGCACCGGGACGCTATCCGCGGCAATTGGGGCGGCCCGGATTTGGAGGATGTCTGCTATCTGGCCCAAACCCTTGCCGCAGAGCGTCGCCCCATCGCTGAAGCATCACTACTGCTTTTCGGGGTGAGCTACGGCGCATTCCTTGCCCTGCGCGCCATCACGCGGCTCCCGGAATTGTGGGCCCGCTGTGCACTCGTCGCCCCTTTTTCTTCAGTGGCGAGCCTATATGCTGACGCTAGCGCCGGGGTGCGTGAATTCTTGCGGACTTCGGAGGCATCCGACCACGTCAACCAGCCATTCCAAGCCTCTCCTGCAACGGCACTTCGCAAGTTCCCACAAGTGCTCATATTGCACGGAAAGGATGATCCGATGATACCTGTCACCCAGGGCCGGAAGATCCGAACCAGCCTACTGCGTGCCAACGGCCATAGGTCCAGTGGCCTCGAGTACCTGGAAGTTCCTGGAGGTCATGACGTGCTTTCTCCCTCACCCGATCTCCAGGAACATATCGTCCACTTCCTGCAAGCAAAGTGACGACTGAGACCCCTTAGGCATTCCCGCCTGAGGTCAGAAAAAAATTCACACAAGGATAAGCCCATGGAACTTAATATTGATGCACTCCAGATGCTCCCTGTGGATGATCCTCGAGCCGACCAACCCATCGGACTCCAAGGTTGTGAAGGCACATGCGTCTTCACTGCGAACACCGGAAACAACACTCTCCAATCATCATGCGGGTGCACCTACGTGTGCACAGAGGCCGGGTGCGCCAGCGTCTACGGCAACTGCAGCCACGTCGGTACATGCATATGCTAACTCGCAGTAAAGGTCGGATGTCATCAGCGGGCAGTTAAAAACTGCCTGTTGAAGCCGTTCAGTTGAGCCCCTGAACGTGAAGGAGGCAGCGAAATGGCGTTCGTGCTCGCAGTTTCACGCTGCGAGCACGAAACCTTGCCGTGCCGCCAACGTAAAAGGCCGGATGGTGTTCATAACCTGACGCGAAGGGACCCAATAGATCTCGCTATGAGACGATCCCCATTCACCTCATTCCGCAAGGGAAGCCGCTGGCGCCACGAACCCACCCTTCCTACTCTGGATCCTCTGTTCGGGGCGGGGATCCAGTTCACCGACGGGTGGTCACGGCACGGCTTCGAAGGCCTGAAAATCGGGTTCTGGGCGATGATCCGTCGCATTCCGCGTCTAGTCGCATTCGCCGTGACCACTGGGTGGCGGGCCGACCCGATCGCACTCCCCATCGTGGTGATCGCACAGTTACTGCAAGGACTGGTGACCGCCTCCGGGCTTGTCGCAGCCAACCAGGTATTGGTGGGCCTACTGGCCGCAGGGCCTACTTCGCAGCGCCTAAGGTCGGCGTTGCCCGCACTACTGGTCATGGCAACCGTCGGCGTTGCCGGATCTCTGCTACGGGCAGTCACCGTGGCAGGGCTGGGGAGGCTGGCGCCTAAAGTGGAGCGCTTGAGCGAAGAGGAGCTGCTCAAGCGCACGACACATGTGGAGCTGGCCACGATCGAAGACAGTGAATTTCACCGTCTGCTGTCCTCGGCGCGGATGGCGGTGCCCTCTACCCGGCAGCTGCTTACCGGGAGCCTGAGCGTGCTGAACTCACTGATGAGCCTGGTCGGGGCAGCCGGGGTGATGGGTGCCCTTCATCCAATCCTCCTGCCGCTGCTGATCGGCACGGTAGTGCCAGCAGGCTGGAGAGCGGTATGCGTCGCCCGCGACCAGCACGCTTCGACCAAGCGCTGGCTGGACCACACCCGCCAGCAGAACGTCCTGACGGGATTGCTGACTGAACGCGGTGCCGCCGCGGAGGAACTGCGGGTCCACGGACTAGCTGAATTCTTTCTCGCGCACCATCGACGTCTGGCAGGTGCGCACGTGCTGGAACGGTCTCGGCTCAGCCGTGCGGAGGCGTTTGGCGGTCTCCTCTCCGATGCGCTGTCGGGACTTGCCCGTGGCGCGACTTACGTCGCGCTCGGCATGCTCCTGATTTCCGGGACCATGCCCCTTGCTGTGGCCAGCACTGCGGTCATTGCAGTACGCACCGCGACGTCCAACCTCACTGCTGTCCTCACCCAAATCAACCAGCTATACGAACACGGACTATTCATCACTGACTACCACAAGGCGCTAGAACAGGCTGAGAGCCACAAGATCCCCACAGAAGGACTACCTGTCCCCTATTCTCCGACCGAAATCCGCCTCCGTGGAGTCCGTTTCGCCTACTCCCCCAATACGCAGCCTGCAGTGGACGGTGTGGATCTCGACATCCGGCGCGGCGAGGTGGTGGCTTTGGTCGGCGCCAACGGTAGCGGAAAGACCACGCTGGCACGCCTGATCGCTGGACTGCATCTACCCCAGCACGGCACAATCAGCTGGGATGGCATTGACGCACGCGACCTGGACCGAGCCTCGCTGTTTTCACACATTGCCGTCATCGGCCAAGATTTCAAACAGTGGCCCGTGACCGCCCGAGTCAACGTCACTCTCGGCCGCACCGATGCCCCGAACCCCGAGGAGCGGCTGGCCCAGGCGGCCGCACTTTCCGGTGCGGAGCAGCTCACAGCAGATTTGCCAGACGGCTGGGACACCTTGCTGGCCCGGGAGTTCTACGGCGGAGTCAATCTCTCAGGCGGTCAATGGCAGCGCCTGGCTCTTGCCCGGGCACGCTACCGTCAGGCACACATCCTCATCTGCGACGAGCCCACCGCCGCTCTCGACCCCAAGGCCGAGGCCGAAACCTTTGACAAGCTCATGGGCCTTGCAGATGAAGGCCGCACCGTAGTCCTGATCACCCACCGGCTCGCATCGGTGCGCCGTGCTGACCGCATTTACGTCCTCGCTCATGGCCACATCGCCGAGCACGGCACTCACGACCAACTCATTGCAGCCGGAGGCCTGTTCGCCGACATGTACGAAACTCAGCGTCGCCAGTTCGCATGACTCCCCAACCTTTGCGTGGCCAGCGACCCACGGTCCACCTGCTCTGACGGCCCCGCACTGGCATCACTTCCAGATTCGTTACCCCAGCGGTGACATCTTCTGAAACGGCTCCACTCCCGAAACATCGAGGTCCCGATGACTACACCCGCATGCACACCCCCTTCGCTCGGCCCCGCTACCGCGATCCTCATCGACATCGCCGAACGCATGTCCGACCCGGCGCACGTGTTGCGCGCTGCCCCCCACCAGTCCCTGGAGACGTCACTGTTCCAGGGACTGCCCGGTGCCGCGATCCTCCTCGCACGCCTCACCGATCAACGCTCTGCATTTGCTGACGCCGCCGTCGCTCACCTGCAGGCCGCGGAAGCAGCCTTGCCCACACCGAGTGCCGGCATCTCCGCCGGACCTGGCGCTGTCATCACCGCGGCACTCGTCGCTCATTCCATGAATGCCGACCCACGGCTGCTCCGTCTCCTGACACCAGGTGTGAGATGGCTTTCCGCCCACGCCCAACGCCTCGCTGACCAACAGAACGCCCGCCGAACCGCAGGCCATCGTGGAGCCCTCTGGGAAACCTACGACGCCGTCTGCGGTCTCGCCGGTATCGGTCGCATCCTTCTCCACGCCCAGCAAACCGGCAGGTCCGCGGCAGAACCTGGACTCACCACCGCACTGCGGAGCCTCACCGACCTGCTCCATCTCGACGATCAAGGGCGGCCAGGCTGGTGGCTGCCCGCGGCCGACCATCGCCCGCTGTCCAAGCCCCATCCCTCTGGGCTGGCCACCACCGGTATGGCCCACGGAGTCGCCGGGCCACTCGCCTTCCTCTCAGCCGCGCTGATCGCGGGCGCACAAGTGGACGGGCAAGACCGCGCCATACGCAACGCCGCACAATGGCTAATCGCCTGGCGCCGCCCCGACGACCAGAGTTGGCCCTGGCGCGTGACCGGCGATGAACTCGTCGAAGATAAGCACGCCCCAGGACCACGCAGCGGTCCCCGCGACGTCTGGTGCTACGGAACCGCCGGCGTCGGACGCGCCCTACAACTCGCCGGAACCGCCATCCGCGACCCTAAAATCTTCCAAACCGGAACCGATGCCATCGCTGCCCTCGCCGACCTACCTCCGAAGCAATGGCAAGCTGCCGGACCAACCGTCTGCCACGGCCGCGCTGGCATCCTCCAAGCCGCGATACAAGCTCACCGTCACAGCTCCGATCCCCGACTCGCCTCCCTCACCGATACCGCCGCCTCCTTCATCATCGCGCACCACTGGGACACCACCACCCCTTACGGCTTCTCACACCATGACGGCCACGGGCTGAGACACCACGTCGGACTTCACGAAGGCGCCGCAGGAGTCGCGCTCGCTCTCATTGAACACTCACACCCCACTCCCTCCGTCTGGGACCTCCCACTCCTACTTCAATAGGCCTGCGTTCCGCAGTTGATGGCGGGTTCTCGGCACGGATGAGGGCGTTGTTGCAGGTCAGTCCCCCTGTTCCCTTCGGGTGCGCCTTGCCGGCGTGAAAACATGGCTGCGGCGCCTGCCCGCCGACGCCGGTAGCTCGTTGGGACGTTGAGCCCGTAGGTCAGTCTGGTGCCGGGGCCGCAGAGGGGCCACGCACTGTTGCCATCGAGCACGCCGGTCAGATTTTCGCTCCCCCCGCGGCCCCCTGGTGTCGGCGTACTCTCGCTTCGGGCCGGGCCGGTACGTTTGAACGTCCCCAGGTGTTAGGCCACTTCGTTCTCCCGCTCGATGGCCTGGAGGCGGTTCTTGAGCCGGTAGCTCGGGCCGTTGATCGCGATCACTTCGCAGTGGTGGAGGAGCCGGTCGAGGATCGCGGTGGCGAGGACCTCGTCGCCGAACACCTGTCCCCATTCGCTGAAGGTCTTGTTGGAGGTCAGGATGATGGAGCCCTTCTCGTAACGCTTGGAGATGACCTGAAAGACCAGGTTCGCCTCGGCCCGTTCGAGGGGCTGGTAGCCCACCTCATCGATCACAAGGACGCTCGGCCGCAGGTAGGTGCCGAGTTTGTTGACCAGCCGTCCGGCCGACTCGGCAGCCTTCAGATTGCGGACCATGTCGTCGAGACTGGTGAAGTAGATCGAGTAGCCGGCCCGGCAGGCCGCGACAGCGAGAGCGACAGCGATATGCGTCTTGCCCACTCCCGGTGGCCCCAGCAGCGCGGCGTTCGCCTTGCCGTCGACGAAGGAGAGGCTGGCGAGGTCTTTGACCTTGCGCGGGTCGAGCTCGGGCTGGAACGAGAAGTCGTATTCGTCCAGCGTCTTGTGGTGTGGCAGCTTGGACAGTCGCAGGCCCTGGCGGAAGCGGCGGTCGTCGCGGACGGCGAGCTCTTCGGAAAGGACCAGGTCGAGGAAGTCGAGGTAGCCCATCTTCGCCTCGTCGGCTCGGCGGGTGTACTCGTTGATGGTCTCCGCCAGGTGGGGCAGGCCGAGCTTGCCGGCCGTGGTGCGGATGCGGTTGCCGGTCAGCTCGCTCAAGACGACTCCTTCGTCGGGGAGTTGGTGGTGAAGGGCCGGGTGCCGGTCAGTTCGTCATAGACCGACAGCGGCCGCCGCCCGACCTCGATCTGGGTTGCAGCGGCCCGGTTCAACAGGGCCTGCAAGGGCCCGATGCGACCCGCCGCGGGGAACTCGCTCTGCGGTGGTGGCGGCTCGTCGCCCGTCGTAGTGCGGCGGTTCTTGCCGGTTGGCAGGCCGTCCCAGTGCTCATCCTGCTTGACAACCACGCCGCGGCCGACCGCCCGCGGATGGCTGGACAGCAACGTCTCGCCGCTGGCATCGGGGACGGTCGTGTGCAGCATGACCTGGGATTTCGTCGCTCTGATCTCCACCAGCTGACGCGGGCGGACCTTGCGGGCGGGCACCGAGTAGAGGTTCCCGCCGAACGCGACCAGACAGTCCTTGCCCACCGGCCGCAGATGCCGCTCGGCCACCAGATAGGGCGAGGACGGCAACGGCTTCAGGGCGGCGTGATCCCGGGCGGCCCGGTGTCCGATGACCTCGTGGTGGGTGGCGTGGGTGCGGGCGCGTCGCTGCGGCACCCACGCCAAGAACGCGGCATCCAACTCCTCGAGCGAGGAGAACGCCCGCCCGGCCAGCACGTGATCACGCACGATCAACACCTGGCGTTCGACCCGACCCTTCCCGGTGGGCCGGTAGGCGGCCAGCACGTCGATGTCGAAGTCGTAGTGGCCGGCGAAGCCGACCGCTTCCGGATGCAGCGGAACCGCCTCACCGGGAGCGACGTGCCGGCGCACGACGGTCTTGGTCCGGTCGTAGACGATCGACATCGGCACCCCGCCGAAGTGCGCAAATGCCCGCCGGTGGCAGTCGAAGAAGGTCTGCAGGTCCTGGCTCGTGGTGAAGCAGCAGAACGGATCGCGCGAGTACGACAGCACCATATGGAACGAGTAGACCTTCGGGATTCCCAGGTGGGCGAGGATCTTGCCTTCATCGCCCCAGTCGACCTGAGCCTGGGCCCCGGGAACCACCTCGAAGCGGCGGTGCATACCCGCCAACTCCCGCGGCTCGATCCCCAGTTCACCCGCGATCCGCGGCCGGGCCTCCTGCAGATAGAGCTTGACCCGCTGGTAGTTGATCGTCGAGCCGTACTCCTTCACCAGGCGTTCGTGCACCACAGCACCCTTGATGAGGATCTCTGCCCGCAGCATCGCGTCGATCAACGGGGCGACCTCGTCGACCGCCTTCTTCCGGGGCCGGCCGTTCGACGTCCGCCTCGGCGGCACCGACGCCGCCGTGCTCGACAGATACTTGCGGACCGTCTTGCGGTCCAGCCCAGTCTCCTTGGCCACCTCGGTCAGACTGACCGCCCCTGACTCGACCAGAGCACGGAACCGCCGCAGTTCCAGCCAGCGCTGCGGGTCCAAAACCACCGCGTCACCACCCTCCGCCACCCTTCACCGGACGAGCAGAAGAGTGCCGGGCACCACGATTCACCGCACCATCAAGCGTCCCTTTTCACTCGTACGCGACCGGGGACGATCGTGTGTACGCCGACACCTGGGCAGGCGTCGGCCCGTACGGATCGATATCAGGGAGTTGTGCATGGCGGACACCGACGACGGTGGCGTCGAGGAGATCGAGCAGGCCGAGGAGCTCGTGGCCCGTGTCGCGGCGATCGATATCGCCAAGGCGTCGGGCATGGTCTGTGTGCGGGTGCCGCACGAGGACAAGCCCCAGACCTCCGGAAGCCGCTCGCGTGCGAGCCAGCGACCTGCGTGGTTGTCCATTCGAACAACGGCGGCTCGAGGTTTAGATATCTGACGGAGCGTCAGTAACATAGACCCAGCTCAGAGCATAGGGACGTCAACCTAGGGTTGTCGAAAATCTCAACGACTTTCCTTAATCGAACAAACTCGAACTTCCGGAGGTCTGAGCCCGGCAAGCGCGTGCAGCGGGTCTTCAACACCGTCGCGACCAGCGGCGCGATTCTGGACCTGGCCGACCACCTGGTCTGCCAGGGGCCGCCGGACACGACGCGCGGCCTTGCACCACTCCGTCGCCGCGGGGACGGACCGCAGGTGCACCCGCTCAAGCGCGCCCACACCTACACCCTCTACACCCTCGAGGAGCGCGCGCAGCCGGTTGGCGGTGTTGCCGCCCGTAACCGCGTGAGGAGCAACGCCACCCGCAAGGACGACCTGAAGCTGCGACCCGATGCCCTTCTCCGTCATGACCACCGCATTCCGAGTTCGTCGAGCTCGGTCCGACGTTTTGGGGCGAGTTTGGCCGCCCTGCGCCGCGTGTTGTCCAGCCACCCACCAAGCCGCAGTCCAACGACTTCACCGTCCTCACCCGTAACCTCTTCCACGTGCTTGCGTGGTACGCGCAGGTGGCCCTCGCGTGCATGGAACTGACGGGCGGCTGCGAGGTGGGTGGCCCACCGGTCCGCTTGAGTCTTACGCACCGGCTGCAGCTCACCCCCGCCCGCGGGCTCCACCCCCAGGACGCTCTCCAGCAGCCACTGTTGCGTGGGCGCCAGCTTGTCCCATCCGACCCGCTGCGCGACCGTCCAGGCCCCGAGATCCTCGCCCTGCACGATCACCTCACCCGCCCGCACCGGCACAGTGCCGGCAGACCGCAGGTACATGAGCGTGAGGTGGAATCCACGCTGCCAGTCGATCCCCCACACCGGGCACCAGGCCGGATCGATCGCGTCCAACGCCTCCATGCGACTCTCCGACAGCTCTCCAGCCCACGACACGCCCACTTCCCCGGCAGCACGCCGCTCGGCGTTCTCACGAGTCTTCCGGGCGGCTGCACGCTGATTCTTAAGCCAGACCCCGATCGCCATGCCGTCGCCACCCCACACCGCGTTGGTGGGCGGCACCAGGTGCCCGTGCACCGCCGCGTAGTCCTGCGCCACCGCCAGCCCGTCCGTCCACGCGGTGTCCCACGCCGACCACACCATCCCCAGCCGCTCCAGCTCGGCGACGCGCCCGGCTTCCAGGGTGCCGGCGGCGTAGTAGCGCCGTACGTCCGCGATCCACCGCCCGAGCGGATACCCCCCCACCGCGCCCCACTCCTTTGGCGCGGTGAACACGTACGGCACCCGCAGTTCACCGCTACCGGTCTCGCGCAACCACCGCGTCGCCGCCTCGATGCCGCGCCGCCAGTACGCGCCCTCAGGATCGATGATCCGCAGCCGGACGAACTGCGCCAGCGCGAACGGATCACGTTCCTCGCTGAACCGCAGCACACCGGCCGCCGCTCCACTCACCCGCACGCCCCCCTCGCCGCGCTCCTGGCCGCCGTCCTCGCTCTCGAACCCGCCCTGCATCCCGTCCTGTTCGGCTGCCGGGCGGCCGCTGCGGATCCGAGGGTCCGCGAGCGCCTCGATCGCCTCCGCATCATGAGACCGCAACGCCCCGAGGATCTTCGCCAGGGTGCTCAAGGAATCCGACGTCAGCATTTCATTCGGATCCTCATCACGACCGAGGAACACCGGCACGATCAACGTGGCCAGTTTCCCCGCCCCCGGCTGCATACGCAGCGCCCGCCCCACCATTTGCACAATGTCAATCATCGACCCCCGCGCATCAGCGAAAAGCACAGCATCACACTGCGCCGTATCAACACCCTCACCGAGAACACGAACGGAAGACAAGACCCGCAACGCAGCCTGAACATCACGCCCCTCAAATTCCGGCCCTCCGAGGAAATCGGAGGCGAATTCGTCGAGCACCCGACGTCGATGCACAGGCGCATGCCCGCCGTACAGCCAGTCCGCCCACACCCGCTCCGCCGGCGGGAACGTGTCGGGGTCTTCCCCGGCAAGCCGGGCCGCAACCGCCGGCACCCCGGCCGCCATCGCCTCCGCCTCACCCACCCGACTATGGAAAGCCAGCACACGACAAAACCGCTCCTCAACAGCAGCCCGCATCAACCCAGCCTGAACCGCCGCCAGCCGAGCCCCCCTCACAGCAGCGGACCCGGTGTCCCCGCCCGTCAGCGCGGCATAGAGCTCCGGATCACGAATATCGAGACACAGCACCTGATACGGCGCCACCAGCCCCAGCCGGATCGCCTCCGACAACCGCAGCCTGTACGCCACCGGCCCGAAGACGGGCGAGTCCTCGTCCATACTCGCCACCAGACGAGGGCTGCCCCCCTCGGCCTCCCAGATACGCGCGGTGGCAGTCATGTAGAGCCGGCGCACCGCAGGAATCTGCTGCTGATCATGCACCGCAGCCCACGGCCGACCCGCATCACCACTCACCCGATGGGCCTCATCCACCACCACCAAGTCCCACACCGGCAGACCAGCCTCATGCGCACGCTGCAACACGCCCTGCCCGACCGAGGCATACGTCGCAAACACCGTCACCAGATCCGGCCCCGCCGTCCACGCCACCAACTCGCCGGGATCCGTCGTACACGGCACACCCTGACTCTCCTCAGCACGCAGAGAACACACCCCAACCATCGCCCCACGCCGACCACCACCACGCCACGCGCCGGCCATCTGCACCAGCAGATCCAACGTCGGCACCAAAACCAGCACCCGGCGAGCCGAAAGACGATTCGCAGACTCCACACCAATCAGCGTCTTACCGGACCCAGTCGCAGCAATTACCTGCGCCCGCAACCCCTCCGGCGGCATCCAACCACCCGGCGGCTCAGAGAGAACCCTCAGAACCGAATCAACGGCCTCAACCTGATGCGGACGCAACGTCACAGATGACATTCTTTCCTCCTTCTCCCGCTTCTTTCCACGAGGCGAATCGAGGGCTGCTCAGTTCAAGGAACTCAGATACTGGAATCCATCCAGTCCCTCACCGCTCCGACCCAAAATTACCTGGAGAGGCACCTACCTAACATCCCAGACTCTATCTACCCAGCAGAAGTGACGCACACCGTTGTTCGGAAGTGGGTGGAGATGTGACGAGTCGACCTAGAGTCAGCGGGTCAGAGACACAACCAACCCCTCCCCCCTTACTGCCGCCTTTCTGGCGCGCCCGGAGGGTGCGTCAGGTCCCGTACTGGACTGCGGAGCGAGCCGGTACGGGACTGATCCGGCGTCAGCCGGATCGCCGTATCGCGGAGCGATACGGCCAGGCAGAACGGAGTTCCGCCCTCCCGCGCGGAGCGCGGGAAGTGTCGCGTAGCGACACCGCGTCGCGTCTGCGG